>JBCBME010000062.1:0-10180 GCA_039822945.1 Pseudomonadota bacterium | reverse complement strand
CGCGCGACAGCTGACGGCGGATCTCATCGGTGAAGTAATCGCGCGGCGGCAGCGCGGCCTTGAAGCTGTCGAAATCGCCTGATTGCACCGTGCGCAGCGGCTCTTCGCGTGCGCTCTGAAACGCGGTCTGGCTCAGATAGCCGTTCTCATACATCTCGCGGAGCACGAAATTCCGGCGCTCCACGGCGCGGTCATATTCGCGAACGGGGTGGTAGGTCGACGGGGCCTTGGGCAACACGGCTAGGTAGGCTGCCTCATAGGCCGTCAGGTCCCGCAGCGGTTTGTTGAAGTAAGTCTGCGCCGCAGCCGCCACGCCGTAGGAATTCTGCCCAAGGAAGATCTCGTTGAGGTAGAGCTCGAGGATCTTGTCCTTCGAGAGCGTCTTTTCGATCCGCGTGGCGAGGATGATCTCCTTGATCTTGCGCTCCGCTGAGCGCGAGCCATCGAGGAGGAAGTTCTTCATCACCTGCTGGGTGATCGTGGAGGCGCCGCGCAGCTCCTGGCCCCGGCTCACCACCGCGTCCCGCAGCGCTGCCGCGATACCGCGGGGGTCATAGCCTGCATGGTTGTAGAAATTCTTGTCCTCGGCGGAGATGAAGGCCGCCTTCACCAGCGGCGGGATTTCCTCGGCGGCGGCAAAGAGACGGCGCTCGGAGGCAAACTCATCAATGATGCGCCCCTCACCCGAATAGATCCGGCTGATCGTCTTGGGCGCATAGGTGGCAAGCTCGGTGTAGGAGGGTAAGTCCCTCCCATACATGTAGAAAATGCCGCCGAGCCCGAGCGCTGCCATGACGATACCAAGGGTGAGCATGGAAAAGAGAGCGCCGAAAATCGACAGCACGAACGTAAAGACGCCGCCCACGCTGCGGCTTGCCCCGTCCACGGCTCGTTTGATCGCCATACGGCTCATCACACACTCCCTATCCAGTGGACCACGTCATGCCAGAAATCGCCCGATCCTTCAAATCACGCCCTCGCGTCACAGGGCCTCACTGGCGAAGAAGCGCGCGGTCGGCCAAGTCAGCTGAGGCCCAGCTGAGGATCCCGTCCGCAAGCCCGCTGATGATGCGCCCGCGCTTTTCAGGCGATTGCAGCTCGATCCGGTCGCGCTCGGAGCTCAGAAATCCCACCTCGATCAGGACGGACGGAATATCAGCAGAGCGCAGCACCGCGAAATCCGCCGCCCGGCGCGGGTTGGAATTGAGCCGCGCGCCAGCGGCCGCAAGTGCCCCCACAATCTGGACTGAGAGCGCCTCTGACCGGGGTGCGATGTCGAGGCGTGCGAGGTCGAGAAGGATCGTGGCAATCTCATCCCCCTGCCCGCCCAGATCAACGCCGCTCAGGATATCTGCGCGGTTGTGCCGTTCAGCGAGGAGCGCTGAGGCTGCATCGCTCGCCTCCTCGGCCAATGTGTAGGTGGTGGCCCCTTCCGCATAGCCCTCCTCGAGCGCATCGGCGTGAAGCGAGATGAACGCATCCGCGCCAAGCTGCCGGGCCAGCGCCGCACGCGCTGGAAGGCTCACGAAGGTGTCTTCATCACGGGTGAGGTAGACATCGACATCCCCGCTCCGACGCAGGCTATCGCGCAGCTCCCGCGCCATGAGCAGCATGAGGTCCGCCTCCTTCACGCCGTCACGTTCGGCGCCCGGATCAACGCCGCCGTGGCCAGGGTCGATGACAATGATGAAGCTGTCCTCTGCAGGTGCCGCGTAGGGCGCGGAGCGCGTGAGTGCGACCGAAGTGGGCGGCAGTCCGGAGGCCTCCGCAAAGGCCTCATCCGACGTCCGCTCCAAGAGCACGCGGAGAACGACGCCGTCCCGGACCTCGTCAACACTGCTTTCGATGAATTGAAAAGGCCCGCCCAGATCCATCACCAAGCCGGACCACCCCGTGGCCAACGCGCCGACACTCACCGGGCCTGCATCGCGAGCGCTGAGTTCTTCCGTCTCAAGCCCGGCCCAGGTCACTTGCGAGAGCTCCAGCACGAGCTGGTTCGGATCCGCCAGCGTATAGACCCGGTACGGCACCCCTTGGCTCAGGCCGAGCGAAAGCGTGATCTTGCCGCGCGATTGGGTGACACGTGTCTCCTCGGGCAGGACCCGGGCAAGGGCTGTCAGCTCCTGCGCAAGGCTCGCAGAAGCCAGCACAAGGCTCGAAAGCCAGATGAGTACAAAAAGGACCGCTCGCATGATTTGCCTGCTTTTGCTTTGTACAAAACGTAGCAGAACGGCGGGCGGCCCGCTACTCAGCCCGTGCCGCGGCTCGCAAAAAATCGCGTGAGGCGGGCGAGCCCCTGCTCCATATCTGCCGTGGCCCGTGCATACGAGAGCCGCAATGTCTGTGCCCCCCGTGCAGCATCGAAATCAAGGCCCGGGGTCACCGCCACTCCCACCTCTTTCAAGATGTCTGCAGCCAATGCGCGGCTATCCTCGGTGAAGGGCGAGACGTCGAGATAGATGTAGAAGGCCCCGTCTGCGGGAGAAATCACGTCGATCCCGGCAGCATTCAGCCCATTGAGCAGCAGCGTTCTGTTGGCCCGGTACGTCACGAGATGCGCTTCTAGTTCATCTGTCGCCCCGAGCGCCCCGAGCGCCGCCACCTGGCTGGCATGGGGCGCGCAGATGAACATGTTCTGCGAGAGCCGCTCGACCGTGCGCACATGGGCGTCCGGCACCACCATCCAGCCGATGCGCCAACCGGTCATGGAGAAGTATTTCGAGAAGGAATTGATCACGTAGGTGTCGTCCGTGACCTCGAGCGCGGAGACGCAAGGCTTGCCGTAGGAGATGCCGTGGTAGATCTCGTCGGAGATAAGCGCGCAGCCTTCTTGCGCGCAGGTCTCTGCCAGCGCGGCCAGCTCATGCTTGGAAAGCATGGTGCCCGTCGGGTTGGCGGGGGACGCGGCAATGAGCCCCTTAAGGCCAGCAATATCAGAGGGTTGTGGCTGAAAGCCGTGCCTTGCCTCTCCCGTGATCGAGACAGGCTTCAGGCTCAGCGCCTTCAGGATCTGGCGGTAGGACGGATAGCCGGGCGCAGCCAGCCCCACGCGATCACCCGCATCAAAGAGCGCCGTGAAGGCCAGGAGAAACGCCGCGGACGAGCCCGCCGTCACCACGATCCGGCCAGGATCGAGGTCGAGCCCGTACCAGCGATTGTAGAGATTTGCGATGCCCGCGCGCAGCTCTGGCAGGCCGAGCGCCACGGTGTAGCCCAGCGGCCCCGCCTCCATCGCCGCGGCCAGAGCGCGACGCGCGGCCTCGGGGGCTGGGGTCGAGGGCTGACCCACCTCCATGTGGATGATGTGGCGCCCCTCTGCTTCGGCCTTCCGCGCTGCCTCCATGACATCCATCACGATGAAGGGATCAACGGCACTGCGGCTTGAGCTTTCCATGGCACTCCTCCTAGACTGGCGTCGAGTAATCCGAGGCACAAAGCAGCGTCAATGGCATCGAGCCTTTTGAGAATTCTGGCGGTGATCGCGTGCCTTTTGATGGGGACGGCCTCGCACGCTGTGGGGCTCCTGCGTGACGCGGGGATGGAGCGGGCGCTGCGCGAACTCGCCCGGCCGGTCCTCGACGCCGCAGGCCTCTCAGCGTCGCGGGTCAAGATCCTCGTGGTGGACAGCGATACGCTCAACGCCTTTGTGGTGAATGGAGACGCGATCTACGTCCATGCCGGGCTCCTCCTTCGGCTCGGGCGCGCAGAACAGCTCCAGGCCGTCATCGCCCATGAAGCGGCCCACATTGCCAACGGTCACATCGCCCGACGCATGTCCAATGCGCGCGCTGCGGGGCGTGCCTCCGTGCTGGGCATCCTCCTAGCTGGGGCTGCTGCAGCCGCGGGCGGCGGGGGCGAGGCTGCTGCAGGGATTGCTCTGGGTACTCAAAGCACGGCCCAACGGCTCTTCTTCAGCCATACACGGGCTGAGGAGGCGTCTGCCGATCAATCGGCTATTCGCTACATGTTGCGCGCCGGGATCGATACGCGTGCAAAGCTCGAGCTGATCGACCTTTTCCGCGGTCAGGAAGCGCTCAGCGCATCCCGCCAAGACCCCTATAACCGCACCCACCCGCTGACCAACGATCGCTACCGGGCCATCCAAGCGCTGGTGGATGCCACGGAATCCGCGCCGGAAAACGGGACATCCGCCTATTGGTTTGCCCGGGCGCAGGCGGTGCTGTCGGGCTTCAAGCGCGCGCCGGGCTGGACGCTGCGCCGTGCGACCGGGTCTTCGGACATCGACATGATGCGCCGCGCCATCGCTTATCACCGTGAGGCAGACGCCAAGCGCGCGATTGCCGAGGTCACAAAGCTCGTTTCGACGCGCCCGAACGACCCTTATTTTCGCGACCTTCAGGGCCAGATCCTGCTGGAGAGCCGCCAGACAGGCGCTGCCGTGAAGGCCTATGCGAATGCAGTGAACCTCGCGCCGAACGATCCGCTCATCCTTGGCGCATATGGGCGCGCGCTCTTGGCGCAGGACACGGCCCGCTCGAACCGGGAGGCGCTCGATGTGCTGATCCGTGCCCGTGGCCGCGATGCGCAGGACGCGCGGATCCTGCGAGATCTCGGCCTCGCCTATGCGCGTGCCGGGCAAAATGGCATGGCCGCGCTTTCTGGCGCCGAACGACTTGCGTTGCGCGGCCGCATCGACGAGGCTGCCACCCTCGCCCGCCGCGCCGTTGGCCTCTTGCCGCAGGGCAGCCCCGGCTGGCAACGCGCTCAAGATATTATCCGAACAGCGGAGCTTTCACGATAATGACCCTCTTTCGCCCCGCCCTCGCGCTGTGCGCGGCCCTTGCGAGCCCTGTTGCGGCCCTCGATCTGGAAACCATGACTGAGGCCGAACGCGCGGCCTTTCGCGCTGAAGTGCGTGCATATCTGCTGGAAAATCCAGAAGTGCTGATGGAAGCCATCGAGGTGCTTGAAGCGCGCGAGGCGACAACACAGGCCTCGACGGACGCGGCCCTCGTGACCGCCAACTATGACGCGCTTGTGCGCGACGGACATTCATGGGTTGGCGGCAACCCTGATGGCGACGTCACGATTATCGAGTTTCTCGATTACCGCTGCGGCTTTTGCAAACGCGCCTTCCCCGAGGTCGAGGAGCTGGTGGCCTCAGACGGCAATATCCGCGTTATCGTGAAGGAATTCCCAATCCTCGGGCCACAATCCGTGATGGCCTCGCGGTTTGCGATTGCCACAAAGCTCACCGCCGGGGACGACGCCTACAAGACCATCCATGACGACCTCATGGAGATGCGTGGCAATATCAGTGGGCCTGCGCTGCAGCGTATCGCCGATACTGCAGGGCTCGATGGAGAGGCGATCCTTGCCGCCATGGAGTTGCCCGCCGTCGATGAGATCATCTCCGAAAATCGCGAGCTGGCTCAGGCGATGCAGATCACCGGCACGCCGACATTCGTGATCGGGGGTCAGATGCTGCGAGGGTTTCTGCCTTTGGAGGGCATGCGCTCGATCGTGGCCGACGAGCGGGGCTGATCAGAGGCCGAGGTCCTCGGCGCTGACAAGGGGATAGGCTTCGCGGATCGCATCGGGCGCGACTCTCACATCGCGTGCGATGGAGCCGCCCTGCCCCACGGGCCCGAAGTAGAGATCGCCCACGCGGAAAAAGAGCGCTCCGGAATTACCAGCACGCAAGGTTGCGTCGCTCATCTCTGCGGGAAGCTCCTCGATCTGACCTGGAGGGATCGTTCCTTCGAACAGGATGTCGCCGGAGCCGTCACGCACGCGCACCCAGCTGTCTTGCAGCGCGACAAGGGAGATCTGCTCCCCCGCGAGATCGGGCAAAAGCGCGGATGCGGGCTTGGGCAGTACGTCCGGCGAGCCAAGCTCGGTCAGAAGATCAAAGAGAGCGCTGTCTTCAAGCGGGTTGGCGCGCGGGAAAGCGGCGCTCAGATCGGCGGAGGCGAGTTGCACATCAGCGATGGCGGTCGCGTCCTCGCTCGCCGGGCCCACAAGTGTGCCGTTCACACGGAAGTAGAGAGCCCCGGCATTGCCAGCGCGAAGGACGGGCGTCTCTTCCGTGACGGGGATTGCATATTCTTCGCCCGGCTCGAGAACCTTCTCAAAGACCACGGAACGCCCAGGGGTCTGAACGCGGACCCATGTTGGCCGCACGGCAAGCAAGGTCACCTCTGGTGCTTCGCCGTCGGTCACCACAACGCCCGGCCAGCCATCGCTCACCGTGGGGAGCGTATCGATCCGCGGCCCGGCCGCGAAGAGGCCTTGGGTATCGGGATCGAGGGACGCGATGGGGGCGTCGCGCGACACCATCACCGGCACGTCAAGCGCCGCAGGTCGATAGAGCCGCTCAAGCGCTTCGGTTGACGGCGGGACCGAGCTCGCGAGAGAGGTCTCCGACGTCAGGCCAGACGGCGCAAATGACGCGATTTCGGTCGCTACGTCGGGGGCCTGATCCACGGGGGCAAGGTCAACGCGTTGCACTTCCTGCAGAAGGGCGTATGCGCCATAACCAAGCCCGGCCACGAGGGCCACGAGCACGAGGCTCGACCCGATCGCGCGCGGCTCAACGTAGGAAAAGAGCGGCTCACGCTCCGGGCTGAACGGCACAGCGGGCGCAGCCAGTGCCTCAGAGGCCGGGCGCCCAACGGTGCGGTCACCCTTGGCCTTGCGCAGGGGCAAGGCATCGGCGGACATGCCATGGGCGGTCTCGAACCCGCTTTCCTCGCAGAAGCGGTCAAACGCGATGTCAGGATCCATGCCGAGGTAGCGCGCGTAAGAGCGCACAAAGCCCGGAATAAAGCCCGGCGTGTCGAAGGCGGAAGGGTCGGCGTTTTCAATGGCGGCAATGTAGCCGGCCTTGATCTTCAGCTCACGCTGGACGTCGAGAAGAGACTTGCCGAGGGTGGCGCGTTCACCGCGCATGACGTCGCCGAGGCGCAGTTCGTAATCATCGAACCCACGCGGCCCATCGACTGCATCCTCCGGCGGAGGCGGAGCCCAACGACCAATCATGAAGCTGCCTGCGCTTCCATCGACTGCTATGTCCCCAAACACGTATGCCCCAACGCGGGCTACGATTCCCGTTTTGAGCTCCTTAGCATTAATAATTAGCTTATGCACGAGGTGAGCAAGGCTTAGCCCGCCAATTGGGCGCGATTTAGCTCACACATGCTCCAAAGTTGGTCCATCGCTTGCACGAGGTGATCGCATGCCGCTGCGTCATGCACTGGCGATGGCGTGAAGCGCAGCCGCTCAGTTCCACGGGCCACGGTGGGGAAGTTGATGGGCTGCACGTAAATCGCATACTGCGACAGCAGCATGTCGGAGATGCGTTTGCACTTAACCGGATCACCCACGAAGACAGGCACGATGTGGCTACCGTGATCGATAATGGGCAAACCGACGCCTTTGAGGCGCATCTTCAGCGACGCCGCTTTGGCCTGATGCGCCTTCCGCCGGCCCTGATCGGTTTTCAGGAAGCGTACTGAGGCGGTGGCTCCTGCGGCGATGGCCGGTGCAATAGACGTGGTGAAGATGAAGCCGGGCGCATAGGAGCGGATCGCATCGACCATTTTGGCAGATGCCGCAATGTAGCCGCCCATGACGCCAAAAGCCTTCGCCAGGGTTCCGTTGATTATGTCGATCCGATCAGACAGACCGTCCCTCTCCGCGACGCCGCCGCCTGTGGGCCCGTACATCCCGACGGCATGCACCTCGTCGATGTAGGTGATCGCTCCGAATTCGTCGGCCAGATCGCAGATCTCTTCGATCGGGCCGAAATCCCCGTCCATCGAATAGATGCTCTCAAAAGCAATCAGCTTTGGCGCCGCCGGATCATCGGCCTCCAGGAGCTCGCGCAGATGCGCGACGTCGTTGTGCCGGAAAATGCGCTTCGCCCCGCCATTGCGGCGCACGCCCTCGATCATGGAGGCGTGATTGTTGGCATCCGAGTAGATGATGAGGCCGGGAAAGAGCTTCGGGAGCGTCGACAGCGTGGCGTCGTTGGCGATGTAGGCGCTGGTGAAAAGCAGCGCGGCTTCTTTGCCGTGGAGTCCTGCGAGCTCGGCCTCAAGCTCCTTGTGATAGATCGTCGTGCCGGAAATGTTGCGCGTCCCGCCCGAGCCCGCGCCCGTGGCATCGAGCGCCTCGTGCATCGCCGCAATCACATCCGCATGCTGGCCCATGCCGAGGTAGTCGTTTCCGCACCACACGGTGATCTGCTCTTTCGAGCCATCGGGCTTGGCCCATGTCGCGTGGGGGTACTGTCCTCGGGTCCGCTCGATATCGAAAAACGTTCTGTATCGGCCCTCCTGGTGCAGTTTGTCGAGGGCAGCGTCGAGATGGGTATTGATGTCCAACAGTGGCATCCTTTCCTAGTACGACCCGTATATGCAGCGAATTGGAACGATTCCAAGTTCCAAAAAGCCGCAGTTTTAAGGGTGAAGCGGCCA
The DNA here is from genome assembly GCA_039822945.1 of Pseudomonadota bacterium. Taxonomy (GTDB): domain Bacteria; phylum Pseudomonadota; class Alphaproteobacteria; order Rhodobacterales; family Rhodobacteraceae; genus Shimia_B. The sequence continues at coordinate 1,739 of JBCBME010000062.1, read as the reverse complement.
GACCTCGACACTGTTGCGCGGCGCGTTAGGCTGCGCACAGCCCCGCCGATCGGCGCCCCTGCAGGTAATCAAAGGAAGCAACCATGCTCGACCCCGTCCTTTCGCGTATCGATGCCGATCTTGAGAAAAGTGTCGACCGGCTGCTTGAGCTGTTGCGCATTCAGTCGATCTCAACCGATCCGGACTTTGCCGCAGATTGCGACGCGGCGGCAGATTGGCTGGTGGCGGATCTTGCGTCGCTCGGCTTTGAGGCCTCGAAGCGTCCGACGCCCGGACACCCCATGGTCGTGGCCCACACCAAGGACGCATCGGTTACGTCCGGGCCCCATGTCATGTTCTACGGGCACTACGACGTGCAGCCCGTTGATCCGCTTGATCTTTGGCACCGCGATCCTTTTGATCCAACGCTCGAGGATACCGACAAAGGCCGCGTCATTCGCGGGCGCGGATCGTCTGACGACAAGGGGCAACTCATGACGTTTGTCGAAGCCTGCCGCGCGTGGAAAGCCGTGCATGGCAGCCTGCCTTGCAACATATCGGTCTTTTTCGAGGGGGAAGAGGAAAGCGGGTCCCCTTCGCTCGTGCCGTTCATGGAGGAGAACGCCGACGAGCTCACCGCCGACATCGCCCTCATCTGCGACACGGGGCTCTTTGGAGACGAGACCCCGACCATCATCACCCAGCTGCGCGGTCTCCTCGGGGAGGAGCTAGCGATCCGCGGCCCCTCCAAAGACCTCCACTCCGGCATGTACGGGGGCGCGGCGATCAACCCGATCCGTGTCCTGACGCGCGCACTTGCCTCTTTGCATGATGAGACCGGCCGCGTCACGGTTCCGGGATTTTACGACGGTGTGCCGGAGCTTCCCGGGCAGGTCAAAGGCCAGTGGGAGGCGCTCGGTTTTGATCACAGTGAGTTCCTCGGCGCCGTCGGCCTCTCCGAACCTGCGGGCGAGACCGACCGGACCGCGCTCGAACAGATCTGGTCTCGCCCCACCTGCGAAATTAACGGCATCTGGGGCGGCTATACCGGGGCGGGCTTCAAAACCGTGCTGCCAGCCGAGGCCCACGCAAAGGTCAGCTTCCGGCTTGTCGGCGATCAGGACCCGCTCGCGATCCGCGCGAGCTTTCGCAAGATGATCGAAGAGAGCCTGCCCTCCGACTGCACGGTGGAGTGGAAAGAGCACGGCGCTGGCCCTGCCAGCCAGATGTCAATCGAACACCCTGCCTTTGAGGCGGCACGCGCGGCGCTCAGCCAGGAATGGCCGCGCCCGGCCGCTTATGTCGGTGCAGGCGGATCAATTCCCATTGCCGGGCACTTCAAGAGCATTCTTGGCATGGATGCGATGCTGATCGGCTTTGGAAAAGATGACGATCAGATCCACAGTCCAAACGAGAAATACGATCTTTCCAGCTTCCATAAAGGTACCCGCAGCTGGGCCAGAATCCTCGCGAAACTCGCCGAGCTCTAGGCCGCTCACGAGCGCCTCAACAGCGCGAGAACGAGGGGAAAGAAGGAAAGTGGCGCGGTTGACGGGGCTCGAACCCGCGACCCCCGGCGTGACAGGCCGGTACTCTAACCAACTGAGCTACAACCGCGTACCTCCGACGCATCGCCGGACGTAGCGCGCGTTCTAGGACTGGCCCGCCTGCAGGTCAAGCGCCTTGAACGCCTGATCTTGAAATTCATCGCGGCGTTTCGTGGTGCGGGCGTGCCTCCGTCGCGCCCACTGCGCTTTCTC
>JBCBME010000061.1:0-10235 GCA_039822945.1 Pseudomonadota bacterium | reverse complement strand
GTCCCCGTGGGCGGCAATACTGGGCTGACGGGCGCCACCAGTGCAGAAGACGCCATCATGGTCTCGCTCGACCGTCTCAAGGGCGTCCGCTCCATCAGTCGGGAGGCGCGCACCATGGTGGTGGGCGCAGGCACGATCCTCGATGACATCCACATGGCCGCGGACGCAGAGGGCCTCATCTTCCCGCTCATCTTTGGGGCGCGCGGATCGGCCCTGATCGGGGGCGCACTCTCCACGAATGCCGGCGGATCAAACGTCCTGCGCTACGGCAATACCCGCGATCTGTGCCTCGGGATCGAGGTGGTGCTGCCCGACGGGCGCGTCATGGATCTCATGAGCCGCCTGCACAAGGACAATGCCGGATACAACCTCAAGCACCTCTTCATCGGGGCGGAGGGCACGCTGGGCCTCATCACAGCAGCCGTCCTGAAGCTTTACCCCGCCCCCATCATCCGGGCGACGGCCATGGTGGGCATGGCGAGCCTCGAGCGCGCCCTGCCCCTCCTTAACGCGCTGCAGGAGGCCACCGGTGGCGCGGTTGAAGCCTTCGAGTACATGCCGCAGAGCTACATCGCCCGCCACATCGAGGAGACAGGCCAACGCGCGCCCTTTGACGGGTCCCATCCCGTCAATATCCTCATCGAGGCCGCCTCGACCCGCAGCGACGAGGCAGCACCTGACGCCGACGGCACGCCCCGCCTCAAATCCATCATGGAGGCGCTTCTCGCTGAGGCGATGGAGGCAGGCAACATCGACGATGCGGTGGTGGCTGCAAGCGAGGCCCAGCGCCGGGAGATGTGGGACAGGCGCGAGCGCGCCGCCGAGCTCACCTTCACGGGCCGCCCGATCCTCGACACCGACATCGCCGTCCCTCTGGAGGAAGTCCCCGCCTTCCTTGAAAAGGCGCGCGCGAGAACGGAGGCGCTCGATCCCGGCTGCGAGGAATTCCTCGTCTCGCATCTGGGTGACGGCAACATCCACTATTCCGTCTACATCACCCGTGACGACCCCGCTTTGTCCCGCACCCTCATGGAGGCGATCGAGGACCTCGTGCTTGCCCATGGCGGGACGTTTTCGGCAGAGCACGGCATCGGGCTCTCTAAGCTCGGCTCCATGGCCCGCCGGAAGGACGCCACCGCGCTCAAGGCGATGCGCAGCCTCAAGGCCGCCTTTGATCCGAAAAACCTCATGAACCCGGGCAAGGTGCTGCCCGCGCTTTAGGGGCGCTCAGCGGCTCAGGCCAGCGCGCGCCAGGAAAAGAAATCAGGCGCCGCGCGCGACAAAAGGCCTTGGGCGAGCTGCGCGCCCAAGGCGGCGCCCTGCCCCACCGGGCCCGATACCTCATCGGCCAAACGTTCGCTGCCGTCGGGGCGCAGGATCTCACCGCGCAACCGCAACGTGCCTCCGTCGAGCTCCGCCAACGCCGCAATCGGCGTCTCACATGAGCCATCAAGGGTCTTCAGAAAAGCGCGCTCCGCGGCGAGCCGCTGGCCCGTGGGCGCGTGATGGATCGCCGCAAGAAGCGCTTTCACCCCGTCATCGGCGGAGCGGCACTCGATCCCGATGGTGCCCTGCGCCACGGCGGGAAGCATTTCGTCCTCCTGCACGGGCTGCTTGGGCACGTCGCCCATCTCGAGCCGGTTGAGCCCTGCCATGGCCAGAAACGTCCCCTCCGCCGTGCCAGCCTCGAGCTTTTTCAGCCGCGTCTGCACGTTTCCGCGGAATTCCACGAGCTCGAGATCGGGCCGCTTATTCAAGAGCTGCGCGCGGCGGCGGAGCGATGATGTCCCCACCACGGCCCCTTTTGGCATCTCGGCGAGCGTACGTGCACCGAGGGTCACGAAAGCATCGCGGACGTCCTCGCGCGGCAGGAACGTCTCGAGCACGAGACCATCTGGCTGGACGGTGGGCATGTCCTTGGTGGAATGCACTGCGATGTCGATCCGCTCTGCCAGCATCGCGTCCTCGATCTCCTTCGTGAAGAGACCCTTGTTGCCGATGGTCTTGAGCGCGATGTCGGCGTCGATCAGCGTGCGATCATCGCCCGTCGTTTTGATCACGCAGATCTCAAAGGCATCTTGCGGCAGCCCGTGGGCGGCCATGAGGCGGGTGCGCGTCTCGTAGGCCTGTGCCAGCGCCAGGGGCGAGCCACGGGTACCTATCTTGAGCGGGCGGTCTGCGGACGGGGTGCTCATGCGTTCTTCCTAATTGCGTCTCGCCATGCTGGCAAGTAGAGTGTCACTTAAAGTTGACACTTGCAAAAGGCCCGCCGCCCCATGAAAGACATCGCCATGACCGAAAAGACCATTCTGAAGGCGCTGAGGGGCGAGGTGCAGGAGGTGCCGCCGATCTGGATGATGCGGCAGGCCGGGCGCTATCTGCCGGAATACCGCGCCACCCGTGCCGAGGCGGGAGATTTCTTATCCCTCTGCTACAATTCCGAGCTCGCCGCGGAGGTGACGCTCCAGCCGATCCGCCGCTATGGCTTTGACGCCGCAATCCTTTTTGCCGACATCCTGCTCGTGCCCGACGCGCTTGGTGCGGATCTGTGGTTTGTCACGGGCGAGGGCCCGCGCCTGTCGACCATTGGCGACATGGCCGGGGTCGATGCCTTGAAGGGCGCCGACGACATCCACGACCACCTCGCCCCGATCTACGAGACTGTGCGGATCCTGCGGCGCGAACTGCCCGCCGAGACAACGCTCATCGGATTTGCGGGCGCGCCGTGGACTGTGGCCACCTACATGATCGCGGGCCGCGGCACGCCCGATCAGGGCCCGGCGCACGCCCTCCGCGAAGGCGCGCCAGAGGTCTTTGATGCGCTCATGGCGCGGCTCACGGCGGCCACGATCGAATACCTCTCCCGCCAGATCGACGCCGGCGCAGAGGTGGTGAAGCTCTTTGACAGCTGGGCGGGCTCGCTCAAGGGCGAGGCCTTTCGGAAATACGCGCTTGAGCCCGCGCGGGAAATCATTGCCGCCCTCAAGGCGCGCCACCCCGGGGTGCCGATCATCGCCTTTCCGCGGGAGGCCGGCGACGGCTATATCGGGTTTGCAAAGGCCACGGGCGCCGATTGCGTGGCGCTGGACAACTCGGTCTCCGCGTCGTGGGCAGCCCAGCATGTCCAGAAGGACGGCTGCGTTCAGGGCAACCTGGCCTCCTCGCACATGGTCACTGGCGGGCAAGCCCTTGTCGATGAGACCCGCAGCATCGTGGAGGCCTTCAGCGCGGGCCCTCATATCTTCAATCTCGGGCACGGCATCACGCCTGACGCCGATCCAGATAATGTCCGCCTGATGATCGAGACGGTGCGCAGCCGCCGCTAGAGAGCGCGCTATTCGGCTGCGACCCGCGGTGATGGCGGTGCAAGCGTCAGCGTGCCCGGGCCCCACTGGCGCACATCATTGGTAAGGACCGCCTCACGCAGGCCCGCCATGCGCGCGCGGCGCTCCGCCTCGGGCATCTCGAGCGCCTGCAGGATCACCTTATCGAGCGAGCGGTGCGAGAATGGATTGGTGGCCACGGCATCGCCAAGCTCCACCGCAGCCCCGGCAAATTCGGAGAGGACAAGCACCCCGTCCCCGTCAACACGGCTTGCGACAAATTCCTTGCAGACAAGGTTCATGCCGTCGGCAAGCGGGGTGATCCAGGCCACAGCAGCCGCGCGGTAGTAGGCCACGAGCTGGGCGAAGGGGATCGCCCGTGAAATCAGCGCCACCGGTTGCCATTCGAGCGTACCGAAGCGACCGTTGATGCGCCCGGCGGAGGCCTCGATCTCGTTCTGGACCTCTTCATAGGCTGTCATGCCGCGGTTGGCGCTGACAGAGACATGCATGAGGCGCACCTTGCCGCGCAGCTGGGGATTGTCTTCCAGCACGCGCTCAAAGCTTTCGAGCTGCTGCACGCCGCCCTTGGTATAGTCCGTGCGCCCCACGGAGAGGATGAGCCGCTGATCGCCGAGCTCTTCCTTCAGGTTTCCGAGGGCCGTGATCGTCTCTTCTGAGAGCGCATTCTGGTCTATGAAATGCGTGTCGACCCCCACAGGCGTGACACTCACGGCCACGGTGCGATCATCGGTTGTCACGAGGGTGGGCGTGTAGCGTTCGGTGAGCGCCGTGCCCTCGTTGATCCACTTGTCGGGGACGCGCATCCGCTCGCTCACATCCACGTCAAAGAGGCTGCGCGCCACGCTCACGAAATTCGCGGCATAGCGCGGGATGTGAAAGCCCACGTCATCGCAAGCCAGCAGCGAGCCGATGATCTCCTTGCGCCAGGGCAGCATGTTGAAGATGTCGGCGCTCGGGAACGGCGTGTGATGAAAGAATGCGATCCGCACGTCCGGGCGCAGCGCGCGCAGATAGCCCGGCACGAGCCAGAGATTATAGTCATGGACCCAGACAAGCGCACCCTCGGCGGCCTCTTCCGCGGCAGCCTCGGCAAAGCGGCGATTGACGTCCTGAAAGTTTGGCCAATCGACGGGGTCGTAATTGTAGCGCTCCTTGAAGGCGTGAAGGATCGGCCAGAACGCCTCTTTGGAGGTGACATGGTAGAACTCGCGCACCTGATCGGCGGTGAGCGGCAGGCGTGAGACGGAGTATTTGCCGTAGGCGTCCGCGATCTCGACCTTCTGCTCAAAACCCGGGTTCTCAAGATCCTCGGACTGCTTCCACGCCACCCAGGCCCCGTGGTTCACAGAGCCGAAGAAGCTTTTGAGCGTGGGGACGATCCCATTGGGGGAGGCGTTCTCCTTGAAGACGGTCTTGCCGTTTTCCTCGACCTCTTCGTAGGGCTGGCGGTGGTAGACGATGACAAGCTCTGACGACATGGATGCCTCCCTACTTCGCGGTGAACATTTGCTTTGCGATGATCGCCTCCGCGATGCCCGCGACGCCGATGCTTTCGGCGAGGTGGACGTGGTCGTGACCCTCAAGCTCCTTGAGGAGCGCGGGCTCTGACCCACCCACGGCCACAGCGGGCAAGCCCAGCGTCAGCATGGAAAGATCATTGAGCGTGTCACCGGCGACGAGCACGCGCTCGTTTTCGATCCCGAGATGCGCGAGGAGCCGTGTGAGCGAGGGGCCTTTTGAGACGCCTTTGGGCAGCACATCGAAGTATTTATTGTCTGAAATCAGGACATCGAGACCAAGCTCGGCCACCGTCTCCAGCGCCGCAGCGTCAAAGCGTGCGGGGTCGAGGTCAAAACTCACGCGATACCGAAACCCTGTCGATTGCAGGCTCAGGCCCGGAGCCCGGTGCAGCGCAGCCTGGACACGGGCGTTGGCCTCGTTCCACTTCTGGTCGATTTCCTCTTCGAGCTCGGAGATCGGACGCAGATGATAATCATCCCCCATCGCGGCAATCGTGGTGCCCACGTCGCCCACGACATAGTCGGGCTTCGGGACGCCGCGCTTGCGCACCAGATCGTTGATGAAGCCGGGATCGCGGCCCGTCACAAAGATGAGGCCCACGCGGCCGCGGTTGTTCTCGATGAACTGGTAGAGCTTCTTTCGATCCGCGTCGGTGCCGCCGAGGAACGTGCCGTCGAGATCAGTGGCGAGCACCAGATCCTTGTCGGCGATGGGCAATTTGTCGGCGGTCGGGGTGTCGAAGGTCTCGTGACGGGTCATGATATCCTTTCTGCAAGGGTTGCGATTTTGTCGTTGGGTGCCGGGTGGTTGAAGGCCACATCCATGGCCTTGGGCTCGGCCTCAAGCGGGCGCGCCCAAAGCGCGGCGAAGGCGGGGCCAAGCTCGGCCCCATCGTGCAGGATCGCGCGGATCGTCTCGCAAATCGGCATGGAGACACCGACGGAGCGGGCGAGATCGGTCACGGATTTCGCGTTGACCTCCCCCTCGACGACCACGGGGCGACCCTCAAAGCAGTCCGCCCGCGCGATGCCCTGTCCCAGCTGCTGACCGAGCGACATATTCCGCGATGTGGGCGACGAACATGTCAGCGCGAGATCACCGATGCCGCTGAGGCCAGTGACGGTCTCGCGCCGCCCGCCCAGAACCTCGGCCAGGCTCTTCATTTCATCGAGGCCGCGGGTGATGAGGGCTGCACGGGTGTTTTCCGCAAAACCCGCGCCGGTCATCATCCCGCAGGCGATGGCGATCACGTTCTTGACCGCACCGCCGATTTCGACCCCCACGAGATCGTCAGACACGTAGGCGCGAAAGCTCTCGGTGGTGAGCGAGACGGCCATGCGAGCAGCCGGGCTCGTCTCCGGGCTCAGGCGATCTGCATAGGCAAAGGGAAAGGCAACGGTGGCGGCGGTGGGATGTCCCAGCGCCGTCTCGATCGCGAATGTGGGGCCAGAGACACAGCCGATGGGATGGCCCGAGAGCTCCTCCTCCGCGACTTGCGTCATCAGGAGCCCGGTCTCGGCCTCGATCCCCTTGGCGCAGATGGCAATTGGGATGCCCGGTGCCGCGTATTCAGCGACCTGTCGGCTCACCGCGCGGATAGAGCGGGAAGGCACCACGATGAGCGCCGCATCCGCACCATCGAGCGCCTCTTGCATACCACCAAACCCGCGCAGCGCCTTGGGCAGGGTCACATGGGGCAGATAGGGCGTGGTGTGGCGTGCGTTGATGTCTCGGATGACAGCCTCGGACCGGCCCCAGATGCGCGTCTCCACCCCCGCATGGGCGAGCGTGACGGCGAGCGCCGTCCCCCATGAGCCCGCGCCGATCACGGCGACACGCTGATACGGGGATGTGTCAAAGGGCATTTGCGGCCCCGGAAGGGACTCATGTTTCATATAACTTACCTCCTGCGCCTGCTTGCGGACGGGCGCTCTACTGCTCGGGTAAAGTATGATGGTGTGTTATCGCTAAATGCCGCAGCTGCATAATGGTTCCATGTTGGCAGCAATTTTATTGATTATCTTTTCACAGTTTGCCCATTTTAGGAGCGGCTCAGCTCGGAAAACTCGCAAGACAAAGTCGTTGCGCGACATTTACCTGTCGGAAAGTGAACTTCCTCCCATTCCGCGCTAATGTTGCAGTGCAGCGAAAACCAAGGAGTGAGTGAGCGATGATCAGGCAGCCGAAGCAAAAAGTCAGAACAGCCATCTTCCCGGTGGCCGGTATGGGGACACGGTTCCTGCCTGCAACGAAGGCCACGCCGAAGGAACTCTTGCCCGTCCTCGATACGCCGCTCATCCAATACGCCATCAACGAGGCGAGGGATGCAGGCATCGAGCGCCTTGTCTTCGTCACCCACCCCGACAAGGCCGCCATTGAGCGCCACGTGATGGAGGATGTCGCCCTCACCAAAAAGCTCCGCGCCAAGGGTAAGATCGCGCTGGCCGATGAGCTTCAGCAAGCCGCGCTGAGCCCGGTGGAGGATGACGCTGTCTTTTGCATGCAGCTCGATCCGCTCGGGCTTGGCCATGCGGTGCTTCAGGCCGCGCCGCACGTGCTCGACGGCCCCGTGGCGATCCTCTTGCCCGACGATCTCATTCTCGGCACGCCGTGCCTTACGGAAATGGTGGAGGCTTACGCGGCTTGCGAGGAAGGCCACATGGTCGCCACCATGCGCGTGCCGCTGGAAGACACCCAAAAATACGGGATCCTCGAAGTCAGCGCGCGCGAAGGTCAGACGCTCCGCGCCACCGGCATGGTGGAGAAGCCGTCCCCCGACGCCGCCCCCTCGCGGGAGGCCGTGGTGGGCCGGTATGTGCTCGACCCCGCCGTCTTTGAGGCCCTGAAGACGCAAACGCCCGGCGCGGGCGGTGAGATCCAGCTCACAGATGCGATCTCACGCGGGGCCGAGACGCTGGGCCTCGCTGGGTTCCAATTCTCAGGGACGCGGTTTGATTGTGGCTCAAAGGCCGGGATGCTGCGCGCCACGCTGCATCTCGCCGCGTCAGACCCAGAGCTCGCCGGTGTGCTGGGCGAGATGGCCCCGGCGGCGATTGCCGCCGAATAACAGTGAAACAGCCCTTGGCGCGAGGTTCACCCCCGCGCCAAAGGACAGATCTGGCTCTACGACGTGAAACCGTTAGGGGTCACACCCACTTCGCAAATGGCGGCAGGCTCATGAGCACGGCATTCGCGTCATGCCCCGTCTCGAGGCCGAATTTCGTGCCGCGATCGTAGACGAGATTGTACTCCGCATAGAGCCCGCGATGAACGAGCTGCGCGTCCTTATCGGCGTCCGTCCACGGCTGATCGCGGTGCTTTTCCACCTGCGGCAGATAAGCGGGGAGAAACGCGCGACCCACATCCTGCGTGAGCGCGAAATCCGCCTCCCAATTGCCGGTGTTGCGATCATCAAAGAAGATGCCGCCGACGCCCCGCGCCCGCTTCCGATGAGGCACGTAGAAATACTCATCCGCCCAGGCCTTGTACTCGGGGTAGATGCTCTCCCCGTGGGGATCGCAGTAGTCCTTCAGGACGCGGTGAAAGTCGGCCGTGTCCTCCGCGTATTCGATGCAGGGATTGAGATCGGACCCGCCGCCAAACCACCAGGCGTGGGGTGTCCAGAACATCCGGGTGTTCATGTGAACCGACGGCGTATGGGGGTTTTGCATGTGCGCGACGAGCGAGATACCAGACGCCCAAAAGCGGGGATCCTCGGCCATACCGGGGATGCCCTTGCGCGCGGCCATCGCGGACTGCGCGCGCGCACCCAGCGTGCCGTAAACCTCGGAGACGTTGACGCCCACTTTCTCGAAGACGCGACCGCCACGCATGACGCTCATGAGCCCGCCACCGGCATCCGAGCCATCATCGGCGGTGCGCGATGTCTCGGTGACTTCAAAGCGGCCAGCCGGACGATCAGCAAAAGGGCCCGTGGTCTGCGTGTCTTCCAGAGCCTCGAACGCGGCCACGATCTCATCGCGCAGCGCCCGAAACCAGGCGGCGGCCTGAACCTTCCGATCGTCAAACATTTCAGTCATTGTCGTGTCTCCTTACCCTGACAGGTACCAGAGACTGTCTAACCTCGCCAGCCCTGTGGCACCTTGATCTAGAACAAGAATTCAGTGGGCCGGCACGGAAACCGGATCAATGAGGGTGCGCCCGCCGTCCACAGTCACGATCTGGCCCGTCATGAAGCCCGCCCCGTCGGAGGCGAGAAACTGCACGGCCTCTGCCACCTCACGGGCCGACGCAATGCGGGCGAGCGGCGTCACTTCGCGGATGGTGTCGCCGTAATCCTTATGGGCGGCCATCTTCTCTTCGAGGAAGGACGACATGACAGAGCCGAAGGCCACCGCATTCACGCGGATACGGTGATCGGCGAGTGCCACGGCAAGGCTCCGCGTCATCTGGTCCAGTGCCGCCGTCGAGACCGAAAAGGCGAGGAGCTCTGGCTGGGTAAAACGCGCCGCAATGGAGCTCAGATTGACGATGGAGCCGATGTTGCCCTCTCGCCCTTCGCCCTGCTTGATCATGCGCTTGGCCACCTGCTGTGACAGGCGCAGCGAGGACATCAGATTTTGCTCAAGGCAGATCTGCATGCTTTCGTCGTCGGGGTCGATCGGGTCCGACGGCACCACCTGACGCGCCGCATTCACCAGGATGTTCACCTCGTCGAAGGCGTCCATGGTCGCCGAAACCAGATTGGCAATCGTGAGCTTTTCGCGCAGGTCGCCAGCAAAAAGCCGTGCCTCGGACGTGTCAGAGACGATATCGCCGATCTGCTCCTTCAGCGCGGCCTCATCCATGTCGGCAAAGACGACATTGGCTCCGGCATCGAGAAAGTGCTGCCCGATGGCGAGGCCGACCCCGTGGGCCGCCCCGGTGACGATGGCGGTTTTACCCGCGATTGAGAATGACATGGAATGTCCCGAATCTATGCCTGCCGGTGAGCTTAGCGCTTGGGGCGGGTGGCGTGGAAGAGCTTGAAGGCATCCGTCCCGGGCGGGCCTTTGAGCTCAGTAACCTTGCTGAAGTGTTGGGAGAGTGTGTCCTCGTAGGGCAAGTGCCGGTTGGCGACCATCCAGAGCGCACCGGAGGGCAAAAGGCAACGGGCGGCATTGGCGATGAAGGCTTGCCCGAGCTCGGGCACACCCCGGCGCCCTTCATGAAAGGGTGGGTTCATGATGACATGCCGAGCCTTTTCAGCCGGGCGCCACCGCGTGGCATCGGCCCAGTGACCGCGGGCGTGCTGCGTATTGGCCTCTGCGCAGGCGAGCGCCATGGCGTTGGCCTCCACCATGTCGATCTCGGTCGCGCCGCGCGCCTCGGCCACGCCGAAATTGATCTGCTTCGCGCGGCCCTTGT
>JBCBME010000060.1:0-10272 GCA_039822945.1 Pseudomonadota bacterium | reverse complement strand
TTGAGGGCCGTACGGCCCTCAAAGCTCAGCTCGATTGTCCCGATGGGCCCGTGGCGCTGCTTGCCGATGATGACCTCCGCCTTGCCATGGAGCCGCTCCATGCGCTGCTGCCATTCGGCCATGGCCTCCAGCTTGTCATCGCCCGGCTTTTCGCGCTCGGCGTAGTATTCTTCTCGGAACACAAACATCACGACGTCCGCATCCTGCTCGATGGAACCAGACTCACGCAGGTCTGAAAGCTGAGGCCGTTTGTCGTCCCGCGCTTCGACTTGCCGTGACAGCTGGGAGAGGGCGATCACGGGTATATCGAGCTCTTTGGCGATAGCTTTCAGACCCTGCGTGATCTCGGAGACCTCGTTGACCCGGCTGTCTTTGGCCGAGGCTGGTCTCACGAGCTGAAGATAGTCGACGATGAGGACGTCGAGGCCATGCGTGCGCTTGAGCCTGCGCGCGCGCGCGGCAAGCTGGCTGATCGGAAGCGCGGGCGTGTCGTCGATAAAGAGCGGGCAGGCCTCGAGCTCTTTGGCAGCTTCAACGAAGCGGCGGAACTCTGTCTCGGTCATGTCGCCCTTGCGGATCTGCTCCGACGGGATTTCAGCGGCCTCAGACAAGATCCGTGCCGCAAGCTGCTCGGCACTCATCTCGAGCGAGTAAAAGCCCACGACGCCGCCGTTTACCGCGCCTTCCTGGCCGTCATGGGTGAGCCCTTTCTTGTAGGCCTTGGCGATGTTGTAGGCGATGTTGGTGGCCAGCGACGTCTTACCCATCGACGGGCGGCCCGCGAGGATCAGCAGGTCCGAACGGTGCAAACCGCCCAGCTTTTTATCCATGTCGATGAGGCCAGTAGAGACGCCCGCGAGGCCACCGTCCCGCTGGTAGGCCGCGTTGGCAACCTGCACCGCATCGGTCACAGCCTTCAGAAAACTCTGAAATCCGCTGTCGCTCTGGCCCTGTTCGGCGAGCTGGTAGAGCGTCTGCTCGGCCATCACGATCTGTTCGCGCGGTTCTGAGGCGACATCCATCCGTTGGGCGCGGTCGGCGATATCTTGGCCCACGGCGATCAGCTCCCGGCGGATCGCGAGATCATAGATCATCTGCGCGTAATCCCGCGCCGCAAAGGCCGAGATCGCCGCGCCAGCCAATCGTGCGAGATAGGCCGGCCCGCCGAGCTCCCGGAGGCCCTCATCCTCTTCCATGAACGTCTTGAGCGTCACCGGTGACGCGAGCGCGTTCTTCGTAATCCGGGCTGCTGCTGTTTCCCAGATGCGGGCATGAACCGGGTCGTAAAAGTGCTGGGGCCCGATGACAGAGGCCACGCGATCGTAGAGATCGTTGTTGGTGAGGATCGCCCCCAGAAGCTGTTGTTCAGCCTCAATGGAATGCGGCATCTGGTCTGCGGAAGCGGCCTGCACCGCGCCCGACAGAGACGTTATCTCATTCATACTGCTCTCCTGTGAACCCAATCGTTAATGCTCGAACATCAACTTGGGAAGGTTGAACAAGTCTGGGGATAAGCCTGCCCATAGCGCCGATGATGCCGCATTTGCGGCATTTCAACAATCAGCATTTTGAGGGGGTGGGCGATGGGCCCACTAAATCTGCCCTAGATCGGGCCTCGAATCGAGATGAGAGGCGCGACGCCGTGGATAAAAAATATTGTGCAAAACATCGCGGTCACATCCGCGCGGCCTGCCATTCAGCCGGTGCGTTGAGGAAATTTTCAACCACTTCAAGGGCATCGGCTGAGAAGGCGCCCTGCGCCCGCGCCTCCGCCAGAACGTCCCACCACGTGCACAGAGAATGGAGCGCGACGCCGTGATCTCCCAACGTCTTTTCCGTTTCCGGGAAGATGCCGTAATAGAAGATCACGGCCGTGTGGCCGCAGGTCGCACCGGCCTCGCGGATGGCGTCCACGAAGCCGAGTTTTGAGCCTCCATCGGTGGTGAGATCCTCCACAAGCAGAACGCGCTGCCCCTCGTTCATGTCCCCTTCGATGCGTGCGCCTCGGCCGTGGCCCTTGGGCTTTTTGCGCACATACGTCATCGGCAAACCCATCCGCTCAGCTACAAGCGCGGCAAAGGGAATGCCCGCTGTCTCCCCGCCTGCCACGTTGTCAAAGGCCTCAAAACCCGCCTCACGCATCACGGTCGCCACGAGGAAATCCATCAGGGTCGAGCGGATGCGCGGATACGAAATGAGCTTCCTGCAATCGATGTAGGACGGGGACGGTTTGCCTGAGGAGAGAATGAATGGATCCTCGGGGCGGAAATTCACCGCTCCGATCTCCAGCAACATGCGCGCCGTGAGACGAGCCATTTCTTTTTTGGTGGCAAAGCTCATCTCGCCTCTCCTTCGGATTGTCAGGGCCTTTGCCCCGTTTTGTGTGTGCGCGGTCGCTCTGCCAAAGGCATCACACCACCCGCCACGCGAGCGGAAACTCGGGATCAAACAGAATAACAGGCCCTGCGCCCGTTTCGATCTGCGCGGGATAGTCCGGCGGCTCGCGCCGGAGCGTGATCGTGCTCTCGTGGGGCTGGAGCCCGTAGAATGCCGGCCCGTTGAGCGAGGTGAAGGCCTCGAGCTTATCAAGCGCTTTGGCCGCTTCGAAGACTTGCGCGAGGCAGCTCATTGTATTCGTGGCCGTAAAGATCCCGGCGCAACCGCACGCATTCTCCTTGGCGTGTTGGGCGTGGGGCGCGCTGTCGGTCCCGAGGAAAAAGCGGCGGTCGCCCGATGTCGCCGCTTTGACGAGCGCGCTCCGGTGCGTTTCCCGCTTGGCGATCGGGAGGCAGAAGTAATGCGGCCGGATCCCACCTTTGAAGAGCGCGTTGCGATTGATGATGAGGTGATGCGTCGTAATCGTAGCGCCGAGATTGGCACTGGCGCTCGCGACATAGGCCACAGCCTCAGACGTCGTGATGTGCTCCATCACCACCTTCAGGCCCGGCACCGCGCGGCGCAACGGATCGAGCACACGGTCGATGAAAACCGCCTCACGGTCAAAGATGTCGATTACGGGATCCGTGACTTCGCCATGCACGCACATGGGCATGCCGATCTCGGCCATTTTCTCGAGCACCGGGCGGATCCGATCAAAGTCGCGCACGCCCGAAGCAGAGTTCGTCGTGGCACCTGCCGGATACAGCTTTGCTGCCGTGACGATGCCTGCAGCATGGGCCGCAGCAAGGTCGGACGGGTCGGTGTCTTCGGTCAGATATAGCGTCATGAGCGGCTCAAAATCCGCCATATCGGCTGGCAACGCGTCCTTGATGCGACGGCGATACGAGGCCGCGTCTTGCCCGGTCACCACCGGGGGCACCAGATTGGGCATCACGATGGCCCGCCCGAAATGCCGCGCTGTCTCGGGCAACACGCCGCGCAACATTTCGCCGTCTCTGAAATGGACATGCCAGTCGTCGGGGCGGCGGATCGTAAGTTCTTGCACCATAACGCCGCATTAGCGCGTAACGGGCAGGGGGGCTAGGGCTGAGCGTTGCGCAATTCTTGGGCATATGCCCGCGAACGCTGCCGCTCCTCTCAAGAAGAGCGTTGCGAATGCACGCTTTGAAAGCCTAACCTGAGGGGAAGACCAAAGGGGGAGCGATGTTCGATCTGCCGCAGCCATCCATGCAGCGCGCCCTTGGCCGTGCGCGGGTGGCTTTTAGCGGCGGAAGGCTTAGGCATCTTGCGCAATCGGGATCCGGAAAGGTCATGCTTCCCAGCACCCATGGCCCCGTTCCCGAAGCGGTTTTTCTGAATACTGCGGGCGGCGTGACGGGCGGGGATAGCTTCACTTTCGAAGGCAGCGTTGAGAGTGGCGCGCTCTGCCTGACAACGCAGACCGCTGAGCGGGCCTATGCGAGCACAGGCGACGCGGCCAATATCGCTGTATCGCTGAGCGCAGGTCCGGGGGCGCGGCTCCACTGGCTCCCGCAAGAAACCATCCTCTTTGATCAAAGCCATCTGCGCCGCACGACCCGGATCGATGCGGGCGAGGGCGCTGAGGTGCTTGCTCTGGAGATGATCGTCCTGGGGCGCACGGCTATGGGCGAAAGCCTGAACCGCTTCACGCTCCGTGATCGCCGGGAAATCTGCGCCCCGGGCCCGGTTTGGATTGATGCGCTTGCGCTCGATGAAAGCCTCATCGGTCAGGCAGCTGGGGTGGCCGAGGCTCGCGCGCTGGCCACGCTCGTGTTTTGGGCTCCTGGCGCGGAGGACATCTCACTGGATCTGCACGGCGGCCTCCACGCGTCAGCCTGGGGCGGGAAATACGTCATCCGCGGGCATGCGCGCGATCTCTGGCCGCTCAAGCGCGCGCTCGCGCCGGTGTTGGAAAAGCTCATGGGCGGGCCCTTGCCCCGCGTCTGGGCCGTGTAAAGGAAGACAAATGAACCTCACCCCCCGTGAAAAGGACAAACTGCTCGTCTCGCTGGCTGCCATGGTAGCAAGAGGCCGATTGGAGCGTGGTGTGAAGCTCAATCACCCCGAGGCCATCGCGCTGATTACGGATTACGTCGTCGAAGGCGCGCGTGACGGCCGCTCTGTGGCCGATCTCATGGAGGCCGGGGCAAGCGTCGTCAGTGCTGATCAGTGCATGGAAGGGATCGCTGACATGATCCACGACGTGCAGGTCGAAGCGACCTTCCCTGACGGCACAAAACTCGTCACCGTCCATCACCCGATAAGGTAGTTCGATGCTTGCATTCATTCTCGCCGTCGTGGCGGGCTACGGGGCCCGCTTTCTCAAAGAACCGCTCGTGGGTTCGCTCGAAAAGGTCCTGCTCGACAAGGTCGATATCCGCACCGAGGACGCGCTCGCGCTCTCGTATGCGCTCTGCCTCGTGGGGGTCACTCTGATCGTTGTGATCTCCGGCTCGTCCGTGTCGGGCTTTGTGTTGGCCGTGGGCGGGCTGATCGGCCTCTTCGGCAAAGAAATCGTAGATGCCATCAGAAAGCAGATCGGATGACAGCCACCATGAAACCCGGCGAAGTGATGCCCGCAGACGGTGAAATCGAACTCAATGCCGGGGCCGAAGTGACCACCCTGATGGTGGCCAATACCGGCGACAGACCCGTGCAGGTGGGGAGCCATTATCACTTCGCTGAAACGAACACGGCACTCGATTTTGACCGTGATGCCGCGATGGGCAAACGCCTGGATATCGCTGCGGGCACCGCCGTCCGCTTTGAGCCCGGCCAACAGCGCGAGGTCTCGTTGGTGCCGCTCTCAGGCGCGCGGGAGGTCTACGGCTTCAACCAAAAGGTGATGGGTAAACTATGAGGACGTCGTCGCTGAGGGCGGCTCCCGACCGCGGGTGGGGGTGTAGCCCCCGCCCGAGGGGGCGGTCGGGGGCTGCCCGGCGGTGCCGCCGGGCGGGAAGCTTCCATGATAGTCATTCGCCTTCACCACCAGCCTTTCCATACGCCCACGAGATGAACTTTCTGCGCGATGAGAATGCCCGATCGGAGTATGAAGTCGGTGGTCGCCATCGTGAACTCCTCCACTGTTGCATCCCGCCTGCTGGGGACGTGGGCAGCGTTTCTTCATTGCCGAAATTCTCCTATGCACGCAGCCATTTATCCGGCTTTCGCGCCATGCTCGGCGGTCGTGCTTTGACAAAGAAACCTCGCAGTAACGGAGCTTTGCATGCCCGCTAAAATCTCACGCGCGGCCTATGCCGATATGTACGGCCCCACCACGGGCGATAGGGTGCGTCTCGCGGATACGGATCTCATCATCGAAGTCGAAAAAGACCTCACCACCTATGGGGAAGAGGTGAAGTTCGGCGGCGGCAAAGTCATCCGCGATGGGATGGGC
Organism: Pseudomonadota bacterium; assembly: GCA_039822945.1. Taxonomy (GTDB): domain Bacteria; phylum Pseudomonadota; class Alphaproteobacteria; order Rhodobacterales; family Rhodobacteraceae; genus Shimia_B. Next base: position 4,454 of record JBCBME010000060.1, on the reverse strand, counting down.
CAGAGCCAGCGCACCCGCGCGGAGGGTTCCGTCGACACTGTCATCACCAACGCGCTCATCGTAGACCATTCGGGCATCTACAAAGCCGATGTGGGCCTTCGAGACGGCCGCATCGAGGCTATCGGCAAGGCCGGTAACCCAGATACGCAGCCCGGCGTCGATATCGTCATCGGCCCGGGCACGGAGGCCATCGCGGGCGAAGGCAAGATCCTCACCGCCGGTGGATTTGATGCCCATATCCACTTCATCTGCCCGCAGCAGATCGAAGATGCGCTCCATTCCGGCCTCACCACCATGCTGGGCGGCGGAACCGGCCCGGCGCACGGAACGCTCGCCACCACTTGTACACCCGGGCCCTGGCATATCGGGCGGATGCTTCAAGCGCTCGACAGCGTGCCCGTGAATATCGGGCTCTCCTGCAAGGGCAACGCCTCTCAGCCGGCCGCCTTGGTGGAGATGGTGAAGGCGGGCGCCTGCGCCATGAAGCTCCATGAGGATTGGGGCACGACGCCTGCGGCCATCGACACCTGCCTGTCTGTGGCCGATGACATGGACGTCCAGGTGATGATCCACACCGACACCCTCAACGAAAGCGGCTTTGTCGAGAACACGGTGGCGTCCATGAAGGGCCGCACCATCCACGCGTTCCATACCGAAGGGGCGGGGGGCGGGCATGCCCCCGATATCATCAAGGTTTGCGGCCTCGACCACGTCCTGCCGTCCTCCACGAACCCGACCCGGCCCTACACGGTCAACACGCTCGAAGAGCATCTCGACATGCTCATGGTCTGCCATCACCTCGATAAATCGATCCCGGAGGATGTGGCCTTTGCCGAGAGCCGGATCCGGAAGGAGACGATCGCCGCAGAAGACATCCTCCACGATATGGGCGCATTCTCCATCATCGCCTCCGATAGTCAGGCGATGGGGCGCGTAGGAGAGGTCATCATTCGCACCTGGCAGACCGCTCACAAGATGAAGGTGCAGCGGGGCCGCCTCCCGGAAGAAACCGGCGACAACGACAACCAACGAGTGCGCCGCTACATCGCAAAATACACGATCAACCCGGCCATCGCCCATGGCATCAGCGCAGAAATCGGCTCCATCGAGCCGGGGAAGCGCGCAGATCTTTGCCTTTGGAACCCTGCCTTCTTTGGCGTGAAGCCTGAAATGGTCCTTGTCGGCGGCTCCATCGCCTGTGCGCAGATGGGCGATCCCAACGCCTCCATCCCCACGCCGCAGCCCGTCTACACCCGCCCCATGTTTGGCGCGATGGGGCGCAACGTGGAGGCCTCTGCCGTACTCTTCGTCAGCGAGGCGGCAGAGACATCGCATCTTGGCCTCGCCAAGGAGACGGTTGCCGTGAAGAACACCCGGAACATCGGCAAGGCCGACATGGCCCACAATGCGCTCACACCGGAGATCGAGGTTAATCCCGAAACCTATGAAGTGCGCGCGGATGGCGAACTGCTGACTTGCGAGCCCGCGCAAGAGCTTCCCATGGCGCAGAGGTACTTTCTGTTTTGAAGGCCCTCGCGCTTGCCTGCCTGTCCGCGCCGGCGCTGGCCTGTCCCAGCGCGGAAGACCTCGCGCGTGGTGTCGCCTTCATCACGGATCGCGGGTTCCTCGAGGTCCACGTCGCGCGGGGAGAGGGGCTCGTGGAAACAGAACGGCTGACGCAATCCGGTGGCGCTACGGGCACGTCATCCACGGCGCTTTACGGGCTTTACCTTCTGGCCTCTGAAACGGACGGGCTGTCTTTCCGCTACACGTGGCCCGCTGGCATCGATGCCTTGCCCTATCCTCAGCTGGGCCTCAGCGAAGAGATCGCGCTCATCACCGAGCAGGACGAGTTTCCATTTCCGGGGATCTTTCAGGTTTCCGCGGGAGAGACACCGATCCAGTCGCGCTTTGGCGATTGCACGCTTGAGACCTGGGGGATCGCAACAGAGGTCACTCTCGAGGAAGAGACAGGCTACGCCACCTTCTTTCATTGGTATCCCGCGCTCGGCACCGGGGTGCCGGTCCGTTGGTCCGAAAACGGTGAGGAGACCGGGCGGCAGAGCATTATGGGGCTGGACTGGTGAGGGCCCCATGTTTGCCGCGCATAGCGGGATTGCCAATTTATGGGACGTCATCCGGGCTCCGAAGGCGCATATCGATGTCATCGGAAGCAACCCCACAGAGGATTTCCAAAATGGCATCCATATCAGACATCCCCGCAGGCCGCTCATTCCGCGCGGCTCTTCGTTCCTTCAGCGCCTCGCTCACAGACGGTCTTTTGGCCGTTGGGCGCGCTCACAGCCGGTCGGCAGAGATCGAGCGCTACATGGCAATGACCGACGAAGAGCTCGCCCAGCGTGGCCTCACCCGCGACACCATCGTGCGCCACGTCTTCCGCGACCGTATCTCGGGCTTCTAAGCACCTCAGCGGGGCGGCCATGACGCTGCCTCGCGCCACATCGGTGGGGTCGTCACCAGACGGCCCTGACGCGGGCGAAGTCGTCCTCGATTACGCCGCGCGTCTCATTCGCCGCAAAAGGCTTGTGACCACATCGGGTTCTGCCTTTCTCGTTGACCTGGCGCACACCACCCATGTCGAGCCCGGCGAGGCGTTCGTCCTTGAAGATGGCGGTGCCATCCGCGTGGCTGCCGCGCAAGAAACCCTTCTCAGAGTAGAGGGCGATTTGCCCCGGCTCGCGTGGCACATTGGCAACCGGCACACGCCGTGCGCGATCTTCGACGATCACCTCCTCATTCAGCACGATCCCGTCCTTCGCGACATGGTGGAAGGGCTAGGTGCACGCGTGACTGAGGTGACCGGTCCATTCCGCCCTGAGGGCGGCGCATACGGGACCGGGCGCGTCATGGGGCATTCCCATGAACACTGATCTGCTGACGTTGACCCAGTGGCTCTCTCCGGCCTTTCCGCTTGGCAGCTTTGCGTATTCCCATGGGCTTGAAACCGCGATCACCGACGGTGTGATCCGTGATGCCCCAAGCCTGCAGGGCTGGCTCGCGACGATCCTTGCGTCAGGTTCGGGGCGGGTCGACGCCGTGCTGTTGTCTGCCGCGCGACGCGGTGAGGATGCGGCAGAGGTCGCCGTCGCCCTCGCCGGAAGCAAAGAGCGCTTAGAGGAGACAGTGAGCCAGGGGGCCGCATTTGCGCGCACTCTGCGGACGCTCGGTCACACGGTTGCAGATGCCCCGCTGCCAGTCGCGGTGGGTCAGGCGACGCAAGCCTTTGATTTGCCCACGGAGACGGTGGCCGCGCTTTACTTGCAAAATTTCGCCTCGAATCTTGTTCAATGCGCCGTTCGTTTCGTGCCCTTGGGACAAAGCGAAGGGCAGGCGGTGCTCAATGGGCTTCGTCCTCTCATCGAGGAGACGGCGCGCAACGCCGCCCACACAAAGCTGACCGACATCGCCACAGGGGCATTCATGAGTGATCTCAGTGCAATGCGCCATGAGACCCAAGTCGCAAGGGTATTCCAATCATGATCGGTTTCCTGCAGCTGATCCTCCTGGGTCCCGCAAGGTATGCAGCATCAGTCGCGAGACAGACAGTACGGGGAAGGGGGATATGAACGGGCCGCTTCGCATCGGGATCGGTGGGCCTGTCGGCGCTGGAAAGACGACGCTGACCGAGCAGCTCTGCCGGACGCTGAGCGCGCGCTACTCCATGGCCGTCATCACCAATGACATCTACACGCGCGAGGACGCCGAGTACTTGATACGCGCGCAGGCCTTGCCGGAGGCGCGCATTCGCGGCGTTGAGACAGGGGGGTGCCCTCACACCGCCATCCGTGAGGATGCCTCGATAAATCTTCGGGCGGTCGCGGACCTTCGCGAAAAGATACCTGATCTCGACGTGATCTTGATTGAATCCGGCGGTGACAACCTGGCGGCGACCTTCAGCCCGGAGCTCGCGGACCTCTCTGTCTACGTCATCGACACTGCCGCGGGCCAGGACATCCCTCGCAAAAAGGGGCCGGGGGTCACTCGGTCCGATTTGCTTGTGATCAACAAGGTCGATCTCGCGCCCCATGTCGGTGTCGACGCAGCCCGCCTTGAAAGTGACGCGGCTGAAAACCGCGCGGGACGGCCTTTTGTGATGGCCGCGCTCAAGTCCGGACAGGGGGTCGACGAAATCGCCGATTTCATCGTCCGCGAGGGCGGTCTTTAAGGTCTACTCGGCTGCGGGTTGCTCCGGCGCACGGCTTGCGCGCTGCTGGTCCATGACGCGGTCGAGGGCCCGCCGCATCCTCGGCATGTTTTTGCGCTCCAGAACCGATTGCGCGAGCCAGGTGACGAGCTTAGGCCGGTCGAGATCTTCCACCTCAGACAAAAGTGTCCGCAGATAAGGACCGTACTCGCGACGGGCGCGGTAGAGCTCTGAGAAGCGCACGAGGTCGAGGCGCCCAGACAGCCCCGCTTCGATTGTCGCACTCAGG
>JBCBME010000059.1:0-10346 GCA_039822945.1 Pseudomonadota bacterium | reverse complement strand
GGCCATCAGCACGTTCGATCCCATCAGATCGAGCGCCGCCCGGTGGCCCATATCCAGCTCATCGATCCCGCAAAGCCCGAGAAAGATCGGCACGAGCATCAGCCCCGCCCCATGGGCCATCGCCACGAGAAATGACCAGAGGGCGAGCCGCGAGGGCTTTACCCGTGCCAGAAACCGCGGATGCCGCCGGTACCAGAGCAAAAAGAGCCCCATCGCGATCACCACGCAGGCCGCGCTGATCTGGATCTCCCGCTGATACTCCACGAGGAGAAACATCACCGCGAAGGGCAACAGGATCCCCACCATCGCCAGGAAATGGCCGACTCCCAGGAGCCCGAGCGCAGGCCAAAGCGCCTCGCGCCGCCCCTCGAACAGCGCCGCCGAGACAGCCAGCGGCCACCCCATTCCGGGGTTCAGGCCGTGGTAGAGGCCCGAGACAGCAACGGCGAGCCAGAGGCCCGCCGTCGTACCGAGGATATCCATCTACACCCCGGCCCTACACGGACGGGTAGCAGAAGCTGTCCGTGGAGCAGTCGCCGCCCTCAAGGCGGATCTGGTGAGAGCGATAGCCCTCCGGGAACTCCACCCAGAAATCGGGATCGAGCTCAAACTTCCCGTTCTCGTTGCGCGCCATCACCATGGCCGCGCCGCGATCGCCGGGGTAGAACTGGTCATCCCACGTGGAGTAGAGCGAGTTCGTCCAGTAGACACGCTTCCCGTCGCGGCTGATCTCCACCATCTGGGGCCCATAGCCGAACTCCTTCCCGTTCGGATGCTTGGCCTTCTTGACGATCCCGCCGATCTCCACCTTGCCCGCGAGGACAGGGTTCATCGGGTCGGAGACGTCGTATTGGTGCATCTCGCCCTGTCCCCAGCAGCTCACGTAGAGGTACTTGTCATCGAGCGAGAGGTCGATGTCGGTGACAAGCGCGGGCACCGCGCCAAACCCTTTGAGAAGCTCGGGCAGATCATCGGCTTCCGCCGGGTGCGGCGGGATCGTGATCGTCTTCTTGGCCTCGAAGGTGCCGTCTTCCTTCTGCCACCAGGTGAAGATCGCGCCTTCGAGGTTCGTCGTGTCCACGACGACGCCGACGAAGCCGTGGGTCTTGATCGGGTCATGGGCGGGGCGGATCTCCAGCGCCATCTGGTACTGCTCGCCCAGATCGATCGTCTGCGTCACCTTGCGCGCGCGCAGATCCCAGAAGTGGATCACGTGGCCGTACTTGTTCGACAGCAGATCCTCCGGCACCACGCCGTTCTCGAATTGCGGCGGCAGGCCCCATTCCGAGCTCACCATGTAATCGCGCGGCAGGTTCCACCAGAAATCGTAGTGCTTGGATTGCGCACCGCGGTCGATCTCGTAGCGGCCGATGATGTCGAAGGTCTGACAATCGAGGATGAAGATACCGGGAGGGCCATCGGTCCCGTCTTCGCCACCACCACCAAGGGTGGAGACATAGATCCCCTCGGGCCCGCAATGGATCGTGTGAGGCCGCGAGTAGCCCGTCTTGGCAAAGACCTCCTCGGGCTCGATGATCTTGTGGATGGAGGCGTTCATCGGGTCCTTGACGTCGATGACGTAAATCCGGCTGGAGCGGATGCCGGGGATGATCAGATAGCGGCGCTCAAGGAACGCGTGGCCCGTCAGGGGCGACAGCGCGGACGAGCAGGCATTCCACCCGAAATGGTGAAACTCATCGCCCTTGTTGGGCATCATCACCGTGTGGACGATCTTTCCGTAATCATCGGATGTCGGATCGACATTGACGATGGCGAGCCCGTCAGGCTGCGAGAAATCAGGCGAAAGCATCAGCGTGAAGGCGAGGCCTTCCACCGGCGCTTCCATGGCGTCTTTCGGTGATGGGTAAAATGACTGATCTGGATGTACGTTCATAAATGTAGTCCTCCCTGGGTGCGTCAGCTGTTTTGTTTGGAATCGGACTTGTGCTGAGGCACCAAACATCTCCAGTGAACCCGTTTGCTCATCTTTTGGTCAAGCTTTGTATGGGCACGGGCTCTGGTGCGCGCAGGGCCGCTGTGGCAAGGCAGGCCATGCCCGAGGGACACACGATACACCGCGCCGCGCGCGACCACGCTGAGATGATCGTGGGTCACCGCGTCTCTGCCATCTCGCCCCAGGGGCGCTTTGCTGAGGGCGCCGCACTGATCGACGGGCGTCTGTGCACCGGCACAGGCGCGGTGGGAAAGCACCTCCTCTACCATTTCGAGGGGGACGTGACCGTCCACATCCACCTGGGCCTCGGCGGCTATTTCACGCCTCAGCCCCAGCCCGCTGATCCGCCGCGCGACGTCGTGCGCCTGCGCATCGAGAGCCCCTCCCACGCGCTCGACATCATCGGGCCCAATACCTGCGAGATCCTGCCCGTCGATTTGGAGACCTTCCGCCTCCGCTACGGGGCGGATCTTCTGGCTGAGCCGCCCGATCCCGACCGCGCCATCGCCGCCATCCGCAAAAGCCGCGCCCCCATCGCGCGACTTCTCATGGATCAAAAGGTCATCTCCGGCATCGGCAACATCTACCGGGCGGAGATCCTCTGGCTGCAAAAGATCGCGCCCATGACGCGGGGCGTCGACCTCAGCGAGGAGGAGCTGCGCCGCCTCTGGGACAAGATGCGCGCGCTCCTGCAACTGGGGGTGGAGACGAACTCCATCATCACCAATGGCGATGTGCCAAAGGCCGGTGAGGTGATCACCGAACGCACCAACATCTTCTCCCGGGAGACCTGCCCGCGGTGTGACGGCGCGATCGAGAAATCAAAGCTAAGCGGGCGCACGCTCTATCAATGCCCCACCTGCCAGGCCGCGCACACGCCGTAGCGCTTGATTCAGAATGCAGCCTCGGCCCAAGATGGGCCATGTTCGCAATCACACCCGTCAACACGACCACGGTCTACCTCTTGCGCCATGCCGAGGCCGAGGGGACCGGGGTCAAAGACCCGCTCACGCCCGCAGGGCAGGCCGCCGCCGAGGCCCTCGTTCCCACCCTCGAAGCGCTCGAAATCGACGGCATCTTCTCGAGCCCCGCCACCCGCGCGCAGGAGACCGCAGCCCCCCTCGCCGCCAAGCTCGATCTCACCGTCATGTCCATGACCGACCTTCGCGAGCAGCGCCTCTCGATGGCTGGCACCGCGCCCGATGATCCGATGCTCGAGAGCCGCTTCACCAACCGGATGCAGGCCCGGCCCGGTGGGGAGCATTTCAACGCCGCCGCCCTGCGCCTGCGCGCAGCCGTCAAGGCGATCTCGCGCCGCCCGATGCTGGCACCACTCATGGTCACCCATGGGGGCCTCATCGCGAGCCTCCTGTCGCAGCTCGACAAGACCTACGGCTATGCCGAGTTCACCGCCATGCCACGCCCCGCGCTTTTCAAGCTGACGCACATCAAGGGCACCCCGCGCACCGTCGAGCCGCTGACGCTCTAGCCTTTTCGGGCTGCGCGCGCTCGGCTAGGCTCCCCCGAAAAGAGCAGTGACCATGGCTGAGTGCTTCGATTTCATCTCTTCCCTTGCGGCCTATGACGAGGGCCCCAATGGCGCGCACCGCCTCAACCGGCGCTATGATTACATCGTGGCGCCCTTCAAGAGCGACATCGCCGGTGCGCGCGTGCTCGATCTCGCCAGCCATGACGGCCGCTGGCCCTACGCGCTGGCCCATGCCGGCGCGCGCGAAGTGGTGGGCATCGAAGGCCGCCAAAGCCTCATCGACCGCTTCGCCGAATTTCCCGACGACGCCCACAAGGCCAAGGTCACGCTCCGCGAGGGTGATATCTTCGCAGGGATGGAGGCGCTCATCGCGGCGGGGGAGACCTTCGACGTCGTCGCGATCTACGGCATCTTCTACCACATCACCGAACACTACCGCCTGATCCTCCTGGCGCAGGCGCTGAAGCCGCGGCTCATCATCATCGACAGTGAATTCATCGTCGCCTCCGAGGGGCCCATCGTCCGCTACATGCGCGAGAACACCACGAACGATCTCAACACCATCGCCCGCGCCGATGGCCACGGGATGGAGCTTGTGGCCACGCCCTCCATGCGCCTCGTCGATGTCTTCGGAGAGGTCACGGGCCACGCCACCGAATGGGTCAACTGGAACGTCCTGCCCGTCGATCAACGCGCGGGTCTCGGCGACTATTTCCGCGAGAACGCACAGCGCCGCCGTGGCACGGTGGCCCTGCGACCGCTCGAGAATTTCGATCCGGCCACCAAGCGCGACCGCGTCTTCATCGACCCCCGCAAGGCCGGTTAAAATTCTTTTCCCAAGTGGCGTGAGGGGGTTGCGACTCGTAGCAGCGAGGCATAATACCCCCGAACGTTGTCGCGGGATGGAGCAGCCCGGTAGCTCGTCAGGCTCATAACCTGAAGGTCGTAGGTTCAAATCCTACTCCCGCAACCAACGCTGAAACGGGCACCCCACGGGGTGCCTTTTTCGTTAGAGGTTCAAGCCTTGGGCGTGGAGCTCGTCCTCATCCTTGAAGGCGATGAAAATGCCCGGCGGTTCATGGGCCGCGGCCATCGCATCCACCTGCGCCGCGCTCTTTGTCGTGCGCGCATGGTGCTTGCGGGCCCAGGCAAAGTGCAGCTCGCGCAGGCGCGCGATCTGGGCGAGGTAATCCGGATCCCGGCCCAGATCATGGAGCTCGTCCGGGTCGGTCTCCAGATCAAAGAGGATCGGGCGAAACCCCTCGGCGTCGATGTATTTCCAGCGCCCGTCAAAGATCATCACCATCCGCGCATCCGCCTGATCGATGCCAAGCGCGGTGCGCGCATCCCGCGTGCTGTAGTCATATTCGGAGACGCAGAAGTCGCGCCAAGCCACGTTCTCACCCGCCAGAAGCGGCGCAAGCGAGCGCCCCTCGATCTGGTGGGGCTTGGGCTCTGCCCCGAAAAACTCGGTGAAGGTCGGCACGAGGTCGATCGCCTCCACGAGGCTCTCCGTGCTTGTGCCCCGCGTCGCATCCGCCGCCGCGCGCGGGTCATAGATGATCAGCGGCACCCGTGCCGAACAGTCGTAAAACAGATCTTTTTCGCCCAGCCAGTGATCGCCCAGATTGTCCCCGTGATCCGAGCAGAAGACGATCATGGTGTCCTCCATCCGCCCGCTCTCCCGCAGGTAGGTGAAGAGACGCCCGAGTTGGTCGTCGAGCTCTTTGACGAGGCCCATGTAAGCGGGGCCCACCGTGTCGCGCACCTCGGGGCGTGAAAAGCTCTCGCAGATCCGCGTGCGCGTCCAGGCATGCATGAGGCCGTGCTCCGGCTCCCGCTCGGCGGCGCTCCGCACCACGGGCGGCAGATCGTCTGGTCCATACATGTCGTTGTAGGGCGCGGGCACGAGATAGGGCCAATGCGGCTTGATGTAGGAGAGATGGCAAAGCCACGGCGCGTCGCCCTGCGCCTCGATATAGTCGATCCCGCGGGTGGTGAGCCACGCTGTCTCCGAATGCTCTTTGGGCACGCGGGCGGGGTAAGGCGCGGCGTCGAGGTACCAGCCCGAGATGTGCGAGCCGTCAGGCTTCACGCCCGTATTGGCCCATTCCTCCCACGGGTTCTCCCCGTCCATGCCGTGAGCGCGCAGATAGGCGTCGTAGTCGTCCGAGGATTTGCCAGGATAGGCGGAATGGTTCGTCCCGTCATCGCGCACGAATTCCTCGAAACCGCCCGTGGCGCGGCGCCGCCACGCCTCTGATCCGGGCTCGAGCCCGAGCCGTTTCATGCCCGCAATGTCGGGCGTCATATGCGTCTTGCCCACAAGCGAGCAGGTCACGCCCAGCTCGCGCAGGTGATCGCCCAGCGTCACCTCCCCCACCGGCAGTGGAAACCCGTTCCACGTGGCCCCGTGGCTGCGCACGTAGCGGCCCGTGTAAAAGCTCATGCGCGACGGCCCGCAGATGGGCGATTGCACATAGGCCCGCTCGCAGCGCAGCCCTTGGGAGGCGAGCCAGTCGATATTGGGCGTGTCGATATGGGTGGCCCCGTAGCAGCTCAGGTAATCGTAGCGAAGCTGGTCCGCCATGATCCAGAGCACGTTCATGCGAAGCGATCTCCAAAGGCCTCTGCCCCTGCCGCCCGGATCTTTTCCACCATCGCCGCGTCGATCCAGCCGTCATTGGCCTGCGCCATCGAGGGCCGCGCCATGCAGCGGGCAAACCAATCGGTGACGCGGGGAAAGGGGCCCTCCCACATCGGCTCGAGCCCCATGCAGGAGAGGCGAAACATGTAGGCGCTCTGCGTGGCGTCCGCGATGCCGTAATCCTCGCCCATCAGCCAGGGGCCGGTGAGGTCCTCTTCCATCATCTCCATCATCCGCGTCAGCCGCCCGAAGGCCACCGGCACGTAGTCAGACGTCGGGCCGTTGGCGATCAGATCGCGCATTTTCTTGGCCTTGATCTGATCGGGCATCGCATCCCAGCGCGCCTCGAGCTCTTCGGGCGATTTCTTCAGGAGCATCGCGCGCTGGTAGCTCGCGAAGGTGAGCGTATTCACCGCGTCATGGTAGGAGAGCTGGAGCGTCCCCCATGTCCGGGTCTTGGCGGCGAGGTAGGGGGCGGCGGGCATCAGCCGCGGCCCCTCAAACCCGTCGAGATACTCGCAGATGACAGAGCTCTCAAAGACGCGCCGCCCGTCATGGTCGAGCACGGGCACGATGGCCGCCGGGTTCACCTTCAGGAACTCCGGCGCAAACTGGCCCCCGTTCGGCAGGTCGATATGGCGGCTCTCCCACTCCAGCCCCTTTTCGGCCAGCACGATGCGGACCTTGATGGAACAAACGGAATTGGCACCGTGGTAAAGCGCGATCATCTGAGCACCGAGGGCAGGAACGTGGCGATCCCGGGCACGAGGAAGACGATGATCAGTGCCACGAGGATCGCAAAGACAAAGGGCGTGACACCGCGAAAGATCTGCACGAGCCGCACCTGCGGCGCGACCGATTTCACGACAAAGACATTCATGCCGATGGGCGGCGTAATGAGGCCAAGCTCGGTCACCACCACCACCACGATGCCAAACCAGATCATGTCGACATCCGCGGCGTAGAGCGCGGGCAGAAAGACCGGCACGAGGAGGAGCAGGATGCCGATCGATTCAAAGATCATGCCCATCAGCACAGCGATGATCGCGATGGTGATGACGAGCTCGTAGGCATCAAGCTCCATATCCGCCACCATGAAGAGGAGGTCGAAGGGCAAGCCCGAGAGGTTGATGAACTGCGAAAAGATGAGCGCGCCGAAAATCACGATGAAAAGGCTCGCCGTCGTCTTGGCCGCCTCGACGAGCGTCTCTTTCCATTCGGTAAGCGTGCGCAGATGCCCGCGCGCAATGGCGATCACAGCCGCGCCAAAGGCGCCGATGCCGCTGGCCTCCGTCGGCGTGAAGATCGAGCCGTAGATGCCGCCGAGCACGACGACAAAGAGCCCGATCACCGGCCAGACCCCGCGCAGCGCGCGGCGCTTTTCCTCCTCGGGCAGCGGCTCGCCCGCGGGGCCCGCCGTGGGATCGAGCCAGACCCGGATCTGGATCGCCACCATGAAGAGGAAAACGAGCATGAGACCCGGCAGGATTCCCGCCATGAAGAGGAGCCCGATATCGACCTCCGCCACGATCCCGTAGATGACGAGCGGCACCGAGGGCGGGATCATGATGCCCAGCGTGCCACCCGCCGCGATCGTCCCGGTGGCGAGGCTGTCGCGGTAATGGTACTTTTTCATGGGCGGCATCGCGACCTTGGTCATCGTGGCCGCCGTCGCCAGTGACGATCCGCACACGGCCGAAAACCCCGCACAGGCCACCACCGTGCTCAGTGCCAGACCGCCCTTCATCTTCCCAAAGGCCGCATAGGCCGCGTCGTAGAGATCACGGCTCACATCCGCGCGGTAGATGAAGACACCCATCAATATGAAAAGCGGGATGACGCTGAGGTTGTAGTTCATCGCGTCTTCCATGATCTGCTGGCCGGCCATGGCAAAGGCCGCCTCCCAGCCGCGCATGAGCGCAAAGCCCACCACGCCCACGATCAGGGTCACGAAACCGACGCGAAATCCGAAAAAGCAAAGCCCGATAAGGATGGCAAAGCCGAGAAGGCCCGTAGTCATGCGAAAGCCTTCGTCATAGTGCGCTCGTGTGGTCGTGATGCTCCGGCTCAGCCAGCGCGAGCCCGAGAAGCTGCGCCACAAGGCTCACCGCCGACAGGAACGACACCGATCCCGCCACCCAGACGAGCGGCCATTCCAGCACGATGGTCATCTTGTCGAGGTGATGCGCCTCGAGCGCGAATTCGTAGAGCTCCCACGTGATAAAGGCCATCGCCCCCACGCTGAAGATCTGCACGATATAGCGATGCACCGCCCCCATGCGCCGCTTGAGCGCGGGCTCAAAGAGCTCGACGACGATGTGGTCGTCAGAGGCATTCACGAGGCCCAGCCCCGCAAAGATCGTGATCGCCAGGAGAAACTGGATCATCTCCGCCGCGCCAAAGACCGGCGCGGTGAAGACATAGCGGCCCACGACGTCGATGAAGGTGAGCATCATCATGGTAAAGAGCAAAAGCGCCGTCACCCACTCCAATGCCCCAAGGATGCGCGGCAGAACCGCGCCCGCAAAAGCCTTCATCGACGCGCGTCCCTTAGTTCATCGCCGCGGAGAGCTCTTTCGAGCGGGCGATGTAGAAATCAAGCGCGGCTTGCCCGTCGATCCCCTTGGCATTGGCCTTTTCGATCCACTGCGCGGTGAGCCCGGCAGCCGCCTCCTTGAGCGCGGCTTCAAACTCGGCGGAGGCCTGATGCGTCTCGATGCCCGCCTCTTCGATCTTCACGAGCGAGGCCGCGTCCTTGTCGACCCAGAACTGTGCCGCAAAGCGCCCGAACTCGGGGCCAGAGACCGACATGATCGCCGCCTGATCCTCAGGCGAGATTTCGGCCCACTTGTCCTCGTTCATCAAGAGGTTGAAGACGGTCGTGTACATGCCCGTCTCAAACGTCGTGCGGTGGGTCGTATAGGGGATCAGCTGGAACGTATCGACGGAGTTGGCGCTGAGCGCGATGTAGCCGTCCACGACGCCGCGAGAGATGATCTCGTTGGCCTGCACGGCAGGGCCCGCCACGACGCCCGATCCCATGCCCTTGAGCATGTTCGCAGGCGAGCCGGGCAGCGCCCAGATCTTGCGGCTCTGCAGATCCTCGATAGACAGGATCGGATCATCCGTCTGGCTCCAGACTTCACCCGGCGTGATCACCCAGAGCGACAGGAGCTTGATGCCCGCATGCTCGTCGGGGAAGAACTGCTCGCGCGTCTCCCAGAGCGCCTCGCTCATGGCGGGCGCGTCGTCGATGCCGGTGAAAAGGTTCATCGCCACCATCGGGCCCTGCACGCGGTTCTGCACAAAGCCGGTGAACTGCACGGAGACATCCATGATGCCTTTTTCGATGGCGTCCCACTGCTCGGGCGGGGCCGCCAGCGATTTCGGCGGGATGACCCCGCGCACGCGGCCCTCGGTGGCTTCCTCCACGCGCTCGATCCACGCGGGCAGGATATCGCGGCAGACGTAGTGCTGCGGCGGCCAGAAGCAGTTGACCAGAAGACGTGTCTCGGCCTGTGCCGGGGTCGAGACGCCAAATGTGAGTGAAAGCAGCGTAGCTGCAGTTGCCATCATGCGGCGCATGGTAGCCCTCCCTAGGTTTGTTATTGGGAAGACTTTATCGCGAATTCGGATTCTGACAACAAATTATCGATTTTCTCTGTTCTCACGCCTCGAGCATGAAGCGGTTCGAGAGCGGCAAGCTGGCGGCTCCGAGCGATCGCGCCCGCGGCCCGAGAGAGCCTGCGCGGATCTCCGGCAGCAAAAGCCCGGACAGCGGCATGTCTTCGAGCGCGCGCCGCACGTGCTCAATCACCTTGTCCCGCAGGCGCGCGGGCATGTTGCCGTCGATCAGGACGGTCGTGAAATCGATGATGGAGATGGTGCCCGCGATGAGCTGCGCGATGGAGGGGGCGGCCTCGGTGAGCCAGTCGTCCACGATGTGATCGGCGATGTCCCAATCTTCCTGCTGGGCCATCATGCGGGTGATGTCACCGGCCTCCGCCTCCACCCGGCGCTCGAGCCCGATGAGAGAGGCCGTATCCACCAGCTGCCGCGTGGTGCCATCGCGCGCCATGATGGGAAACGGGCCAATGGCCCCCGCATTGCCCGCGCGCCCCGAATAGGTCGCCCCGTGAAGCGCGATGCCCCCGCCGATGAAATAGCCCACGTAGATGTAAAGAAAGTCCGGCGGCGTATCCGCACTGCCAAAGGTCAGCTCCGCCCCGCAGGCGCTCGTTGCGTCATTGCCCAGA
>JBCBME010000058.1:0-10378 GCA_039822945.1 Pseudomonadota bacterium | reverse complement strand
CGCTTCAGGGTCCGGTCACTTTGAGGTGTCGCCCTAGGCCTTAGTGGGTCGCGCTGTCTCGCGGGAACTCGATGCGCACGATGGTCGCGTCTGTTCTGTCTTCAACCCGTGCGCGGCCGAAATGGAGCTCGGCGATGGCTCTCACAAGGCTCAGACCGAGCCCGTTTCCCGGTGTCGTCCGGCTCGCATCGCCTCTGTAGAAGCGGTCAAAGATGCGCTCGCGGTGGAGTGGCGGAATGCCTGGCCCGTCGTCTGCTACCGACAGCGCGATGTGGTGTGCATCACGCTCAAGGATCAGCCGGACATGGGCACCGTCGCGAGAATGTTCGAGCGCGTTATCCAAGAGGTTGGAAAGCAACTGCTCAACCAACTCTTGATCGCCTTCAAGGGCTATCCCATCTGGGACCGCGATCTCGAAGCGCTTCTGCGCGTCCTCAAAGAGCGGCGCATAGGCCTCTCCCATCTGCGCAACGAGCGTGGAGAGGTTCAGATCGGCAAAGGCGGCCCGGCGTCGCCCGGCCTCGATCTCGCCCAGCCTGAGCAGCCCGTCAAACACGCGCAACAGATTGCCGAGATAGGTCTCCGCCGCATCGAGATGCGCATGGGTGGCCTCGGGTTTGTCCAGGTCCGCGCGCATGAGCTCGAGGCGCCCGCCGATATTGGCCAGCGGTGTTTTCAGGTCATGGGCCACGCCTACGGTGACCGCCTGGATGTTCTTGTTGAGCGCTTCCAGACGGTCGAGCATGTCGTTGATGTTGGTCGAGAGACGGTCGAACTCATCGTTGTTGCCGCGCACGGGCGCGCGCGCTGTCATAGCCTCCTCCCCCACATCGTTGACCGTCCGTGAGATGGCTTCGATCCTGCCCAGCACTGATTTGCTCAGAAAGAACCCGATGGTGAGGGAGAGCGGCAGGCTCACCAGAAAGAGTGCGAGCGTCATGTTCTCCAGAAGCCAGACCAGGTATTGCTCACGCTCCGGGGCAAAGCGGGCAATGGCCACGCGGGTGCTGTCAGTGAGCCAGAAGTCCTGCGCCCTGATCTGCCCGTCGATTTCCGGATGCTCGAGCCAGAGCTTGCCGGGCACCTCCTCCGCCCAGAGATCTTCGTAGCCTGCCAGCAGCGTGTCGAAATCGTCCCGCAGGGCGAAGATCGGCTCTTCCTCCTCCAGCCGCTCGAAAAGGACATCTGGGTCCCAGATCTCGTCCCCGTCATGGGACACGAAACCGATGAGGCCCTCGAGCCCATCCTCGGAGAAAACGGCCTCTGCTTCGTCGGCTATGGCATTGATCTCCCGCCATTCCTCCCGATCAATCTGGAGAAGGGAGCTGCCGACGAGGAGCCACATGGCGGCCAGTGACGCGAGAATGAACGCGCCCGACGCAAGCATCACGCGTCGGAAGACCGTTGAGCCGATGACGCTAGCCGTTTGCATTGAGACTATAGCCTGAGCCGCGCACGGTCTGGATCAGCTCGGTGTCATAGGGTTTGTCGAGCTTCGTGCGCAGGCGGCTCATATGGGTCTGAACAAGGCTCGTCTTGGGGTCGAAGCGGTAGCCCCAGACAAGCTCCAGAAGCATGCTGCGCGTCACGACGCGCCCCTCATGCTCCATCATCACGTCAAGCAGGCGAAACTCCAGCGGTGAGAGATCGAGCACATCCTCGCCACGCTTTGCGATGCGGCGCGCGCGATCAAGGCTCAGCGTCCCGGCGGTAAGCACCGTCTCCTGCGCCGAGATTTGAGGGCGGCGCGCGATGCTTTTGATCCGCGCGATCAGTTCGATGATCGCAAAGGGTTTGGCGAGGTAGTCATCAGCGCCGGCCTCGAGCCCTGCCACCCGATCCTCGATGGAGGACCGCGCCGTCAGCATGATGACGGGCACCTGAAGGGTCGCGCCCCGCAGGAGTTTGAGCACATCGATGCCGGCCATACCGGGCAGCATCCAGTCGAGGATGACCACGTCGAACTCCTTGGCGCCGAGTTCCAAGAGCGCCTCCTTGGGCGCGCTATGGCAGGTGACTGTCCAGCCTTGCTCGGACAGGCCACGCTCCAGAAAGAGCCGCGTTTCCGCATCATCTTCGATAACCAGGACGCGCACGTGTCGCGGTCTCCCACCAGAATGGACGCGCTGTTTCTGGGGTGTCGCCTCGCTCCAGGCAACTCAAATCCAGCCAAGCTTACGAAACTGTATGAAAGCCGACCCGGCCTTGTAACACCGCTGCGCGGCACGGGTTGCTACGTCTTTCGCCACACGAAAACTCCGAGAGGAAGCCCATGTCCTACGCCCGCCTTTGTTTGACGACCGCTCTGGTCGCGCTCAGCTTCACCGCCCCTGCTCAGGCAAGTCCCGCGGCCATGACGCCCGAGGAGGCCCGGCATCTTATTTCCCGCACGGGCTTTGGTGCATCCCCTGCTGAGATCGCCGCGCTGACCGGGAAAAGCTACAAGGACGGCGTGGCGGTCATCCTTGGCGGGTTGGGCCAAGGCACCAACCACCCGATGCCAAGCTGGGCCACGGGCTGGGCCTTTCCGCGCAATGAGATCTACAGCCTCGGCACCACCATCGACGAGCTCTTTGTCGCCAACCAGTACTTCTACATCGACGAGCTCAGCGCCTGGTGGCTCGGCGAAATGATCGAGACCGCCGCGCCGCTCACCGAGCGCATGACGCTCTTTTGGCATGACCATTTCGCCACCTCTTTCATTCAGGATGAGAATGCTCAGTGGATGGCCAACCAGAACGCGTTTTTCCGGGCCCACGCCACAGGCAATTTCCGCGATCTGGCAGCGGGCATCCTGCGAGACCCCGCGATGCTCGCCTATCTGAGCAACACCGAGAATTTTGCTGAAAGCCCCAATGAGAACCTCGGGCGCGAGTATCTCGAGCTCTTCACGCTGGGTCAGGGGCGCGGCTACACCGAGCGGGACGTCAAAGAGGCGGCCCGTGCGCTGACGGGCCAGAGCGTGAGCGCCTTTGGATCGGGCCCTGCGTTTTATCCCGACGAGCACGATGAAGGGCAAAAGACGATCCTGGGGCAGACCGGTCGGCACGGCCCGTCCGACCTCCCCGAGATTGTCATGTCAGACGCGAGCTTTGGCCCGTACATCGTTGAAAAGCTTTGGCGCGAGTTCGTGTCCGACAGCCCCGATGCGAGCGAAGTCGCCCGGCTCACCGCACTCTGGAAGGACGCGGACTGGGAACTTACGCCTCTCCTTGCCGCGATGTTTCTGAGCGACGCGTTCTGGGACGAGGCCAACCGCGGCAGGCTCATCAAGAGCCCGGTTGAGCTTTTGGTGGGAACGGCGCGGAGCCTTGGCCTTGGCCCGGTGCCCCTTGGCGACGTGTCTGAGGCCTCCGCCGCGATGGGACAGGCGCTGTTTTTCCCACCGAACGTGGCGGGCTGGTCCGGCGGGACGGCGTGGATCACGGATGCCAGCGCAATGGCGCGGGCCACTGTCCTCACCGAGGTGGCCAAATTTAGGCCGGAGTTTGAAGGCACGCCTTCTGGCGCGATGATGATGATGTCCGGGGGCGCTGCCACCATCGACATCACAGCAGATGAAGACCTACGTGTCGGACAGGTCTTTGCGCTCGAAGCCTACCGCTTTGAAGAAGACGACGCGACGGGTCTAGAGGCGGTCTTCACCCTCTTTGACGTGAGCTTTGGCGGGCAAACTTGGCGATCTTTCCCGATCTATCTCGAGAGCTTTGCCGGGGACGCTCCCTACACGGCCCTCAACGTTGAGGATTGCCAACCCTCCTGCCCGATCCCGCAAGTCATCCTGGAAGACAGTGACGGCGGGTGGATCGAGCTCTCTTTCGAGCCGGAGTTTGAGGAAGACTTTGCGGAGCTCCCGCGAGACACGCGCGCGTTTCTGGCGGCGCTCTACGGCCATCTCCCCGAGATGATCGAGAGCACGCAAGGGCAGCCAGTGTGGCAGCCCGACCCCGAAATTGCCGAAGACGAGGACGAGCGCGCCAGCTACGCCGAGATCACCCGCTTGGCCGATACACTGGCGAGCGACGCAACAAGGCGCCTTTGCGCGGCGAGCGGACGCTTCGTGTCAGGCTTCTCCGGGCCCAACCGGCTCGGCCTCGAAGGCATGGTGGGCATCAAGGACTTCGAAGAGCTCGATGCCTTTGTCGAAGCGCGCGAAGAGGCGGCAACCACGAGGGTCGCCCACCCGCCGCGCACCTATGAGAACCTGGCAAGCTGGGTCGCAGCGCTCGGTCTAAAGGACCCCGCGCCCCAGAGTATCGCAGCTCACCTGATGGCTCTGCCCCCGGCCAATCTCCCGGACCTGGCAGCGCTCTCCGGCGATGATCTCGTGCGGGCGCTCCTCCTCAGCCCCGAATTCCAACTCAACTGATCCCGACTCTGAAAGGACACCACATGACCGAGTTCATGAGCCCGACCCGTCGACGTTTCCTCTCCGCCCTGGGCGCGGGAGCAGCTGCCCTGCCCCTCATCACGCTGCCCGGCTTTGTCACGAGCGCATCAGCGCGACCCGCCGCCGGAAACATCCTCGTTCTCGTCGAGCTTGCCGGGGGCAATGACGGGCTCAACACGGTGGTGCCCGTCACCGACCCCGCCTATCGCGGGTTGAGGCCCCAGATTGGGCTCAACGTGGACGAGACGCTGCGGCTGGATGCGGATACGGGTCTCCACGGTGCGATGCGCCCCTTTGCGAAGCTCTGGGACGACGGCGCGCTCAGGATCATTGAGGGTGTGGGGTATCCCAACCCCAACCGCTCTCACTTCCGCTCCATCGAAATCTGGAATGCGGGCTTTGGCGCGGAGAGCAACCGGCAGACCGGATGGATCCCCACTGCCTTTGCCGAGGGGCGCGCACCAGACGCGGCCCATGCATCAGGGCTGACGCTCGGGGGCGCGATGGGCCCACTGAGCGGGACAGGCCGGTTCTCAAGCATCGAGGATGAGGAGACATTCCTGGCCACGTTGCAGAACATGCCCACTGGTCGCCACGCGGTCAGGCCGCAAAACGCATCACCCCTCGCCCATGTGCTCTCCACTTATGACAGTGCCAAGATCACCGGGGACCATATCAGTCGGAGGCTGGAGCGCTCCCCTGCCCGCAACCTCGCGTTTCCGGAAACCTATATCGGGGAGCAGTTGCGAACGGCTGCCCGTCTGCTCGAGGCCGGGGTGGACGTGTCGGTGCTCAAGGTCACGCAAGATGGCTATGACACCCATGACGCGCAGCCCGATCTCCACTCCTACCTTCTGGAAGAGCTTTCCGAGGCCATCCACGCCTTCTCCCAAGCCATGAAGACGATTGGCCTTTGGGATCAGGTGACGCTTGTGACCTATTCCGAGTTTGGCCGCACCGCGCGCGAAAATGCCTCTGCGGGCACTGATCACGGCACAGCCGCGCCCGTGCTCGTCGTCGGCGGCGGGGTTTTGGGCGGGTTTGATGGCCAGCGCGTGTCTCTCGACAAGCTCGAGGACGGAGATCTCGTCCACACGACCGACTACCGGAGCGTCTATGCGGCGATCCTGAGGGATCTGTGGCGCATCGAGGGGCATGACTTCTCGGTTGCGGGCGTGACCGACGTCAGGCTGCTCGGCTGAGGTCGGTATTAATCGCCGATGCGGGGCGTCTTTGCGTCTGCATTGGCGAGGGTCTCTGCTTGGCCCCTCAAAGGCTCAGCATGTCTCGCCGTTGGTGGATCTCTTGTGCGTCAGCACCTTTCGGATCTCCTTGCTGATCTGGTCGATGCTGAACGGCTTTGAGAGGGTTGGGCCGGGCAGCGCGTCTTGCCGTGTGCGGCTGTTTCTCGTGCCAGCAAAGCCCGTGCAGAAAAGGATGGAGGCGTCGGGGTGCTTGGAGAGGGCGACCTTTGCCACATCAACGCCGTCGATGTCGCCGGGGAGAACGATGTCGAGAAGGAAGAGATCAAACCGGCGATTGTCATTGACCGCGACCATGGCCGCAGCGCCGTCGCCCACGGCCTGAACGGAGAACCCAAGAAGCTCCAGCTGGCGTTTCGCGACATCTCTCAGCGCCGGATTGTCCTCCACCAGAAGGGCCGTCATGCCCGAACCGATCACCTCCAGATCTTCGCCCCCGCTCTGGACGGGGGACGTGGGGGTCATCCGGGAGCGCGGAAGATGAAGGTCAATCCTCGTGCCCGCGCCGGTCGTGCTGTCGACCTCGAGGAACCCGCCCGACTGGTGGGCAAAGCCGTAGACCATGCTGAGGCCGAGGCCAGAGCCCTCCCCTGTCGATTTCGTGGTGAAGAAGGGCTCGAAGATGCGCTCCTGGATCTCTCCCGGGATGCCCGGGCCGTCATCCTCGAAGCTGATCGTTGCAAACTCTGCCGCGCGGATGTCTGCCCCTGCCATTCCCATCGGCAGCGCGACGCGTTGGACTGATGTCTTGATCCAGAGGTTGCCGCCCGAACCCGCGGCATCGCGCGCATTGAGCGCGAGGTTGAGCGCGGCATCTTCCAGCTGAAACGGATCGGCCAAGACGCGCACGGGCGACTTCGGCAGCTCGACATGGACGCGGAAATCCTCACCCAGCGTGCGCTCGAGAAGCGAGAAGAGCCGCGAGAGGAAATCCCCTACATCGATCGTTTCCGGGCTCAAGCGCTGGACACGGCCAAAGGACAAAAGGCGCGAGGTAAGATCGGCCCCGCGGCGCACGGCGGCGACAATGTCCTCCACGCTTTTGGCCTGCGCCTCCCGTTTGCCCTCCAGCGGCAGAAGCTCCGCGTTACCCTGGATGACGGCGAGGATATTGTTGAAATCGTGGGCTATCCCGGCGGTCAACTGACCGACGGCCATCATCCGCTCGCTAAGGCGCAACCGCTCTTCGGTTTCGCGCTCATTGGTGATCTCGAGGGAGGTGCCGCGATACCCGGTGAAGGCACCATTGAGAGAGAAAACGGGCTGCGCGCTGATCCGCCACCACGACAGGCGCCCCCCTGCCTCCATGCGGGAGTATTCAAAGCTCTGGATCGGTTTGAAGTCCTTCATGGTGGCGCGGAGCGCGTCCCAGTCGGCACCGTCATCGGCCTCCTCCTCCACACCGTCGAGCTCCCAGATGCATTTGCCGAGGTTCTCGGAGGCTTTCACGAGCCGCGTATGAGGATTGGCCGCGGCCAGGTAGGAAAAGCGGAAATCTGGACCGGTCTCCCAAAGCTGGTGCGCCGCCGTCGCCGCGAAATCGCGCAGGCGGCCCTCTGACTCGGTCAGTCGTTCGTTCGATGTCTCAAGATCTTCGATCGATCCTTCCACGAGCTTGGCCATGGGGCGGAAGATCAGGAAAACCTCCCCCGCGATGAGCGCGAGGATGAGGCCCCAGTTGAAGGAAAGCAGGAGTTCGATCCGCTCGGTTGAGGCCTCCTGCGCCTCGAACGTGGCCTGATCCAGCTGGTCGAGAAGTGTGACGAGAGGCTGCTCCAGCCGCCGGGCCACGTCCACGACCGCGGCGCCCTCAAGCTCCCCCACCGCGACGCTCCACGCCGCTTGCGTGAATTCTGCGAGAATGGAGCTGTCCTCAAGGGCCGTGCGGTCTGCGGGGATTGTCAGGGGGGTAAGTTCATCTGGTCGCAAGCAGGGGGTGCCAGCCGCCAAGACATCCTGCATCAGCGGCAATTGACGCGCTGTCAGTGCGCGGTGGGACCTCTCCATCAGGTGGACGCATTCCGCCAAAAGGCGGCGTTCATAATCGCGCGCCTCCGCGTTTTCCGCACCCTGAAGCAGCGAGATCCGGTAGAGCGTCCAGCCAATGCGCTGGGAGAGCATGCGTTGCCGGCCCGCCAGATTGATCTCTATGGCCGAGACAGCCTGCTGATTGGTCACAAAGCGAGACCCGGCGAACTGCAACGTCACCAGCACGACAATCAGCGCAAGACCCAGCGTATATGCTTTGCGCGGTGATGCTGTCCCATTCGGCATTGGAGCCCCCGGGCTAATTCAGATCAAAGCGAGCGTTCTAAGTGTTGATCTTGTTTGGGTAAGGCTATGCGAAGCCGCACGATCTGTCACCCGGTAGGGTCGCCGCAGTTAACAGCCGTGATTGGGGTCGCCTTCGCTGACACAGGACCTTTCGCACACTTTCCCCCTCTGTTCTGCTGGGCTAGCATTCAACCTATGATGGAACCTCCGTCCCTATCACCGTCCGGGAGCGCGCGCCGCGACAAGGAGCTTCGCGTCCTCCTCGTGGAAGACGACGAGTGGCTCGGTCCTGTTCTGGAGCGCCAGCTGGTGAGCTTTTCTGCGAGCGTAGAGCTCGTCCAGGATCCGGTGTCGTTTCTCGTCGGCATGTCGAGCACCGCGGACCGTTACGACCTTGCCGTCGTGGACATGGGCCTGCCGGGGTTGAGCGGTGACCATCTGGTGAGCTGGATGCGCACGAGCGTAGATCCGTGGATTGAAGCGCTGCCGATACTGGTCGTCACGGGCACACCGGAACTCGCGCGCAGGTCGTTGGGACAGACCGACAATAAGGTCTTCTTGCTCGCGAAACCCTACAGCCTCGCAGAGCTCCGGGCAGCCGTCGACACGCTCGTCCCCAAGCAGCGCCTGCACTAGCTCCCCGGCCCCTCAGCCAAGTTCGCGCATGTTGGGGAGAGCTGGTGACCTTCAGGCCACCGTGGTGGGCGCGGAGTACGCGATGATTTTGCCGGGTGCCTATTGCGACCCTCTCGCCTGGGCCGCGATCACCGCCAAGCCCAGCCGCAAAACAGGGCGCGACAGGGTTGCTAAATGGCAGTGCCACGGCTGCCGATCCATGCCAATTCCCTGCATGGTCTCGGGCAAGACGAAGCTCACCTGTGGATTCACCACACGAAGATGCGGCCCAACTTCATGGTACCGGCGCGGGAAATCCTTCATGCGGTCCCAGAGCGGTGCTCCGAGCAGCTGGACCTGACACAGCACCGCCGCGGGGTACGGGCCGTGCGATTGCTTTTTCCGGTGATCGAAATAGGCTAAATGCCAGTGACGGGCGGGAGGGATATGGCCGTACGCGACACGATCGAGGCATCTGACGTTCTGTCAGCGCAGCGCGGCTTGCGGCGAACGCTCCTTGACGCGCAGGCTGTACGGTACGAGCCCAGCCGCGATCTGGCCGCCCATATGCTCCTCTATCTGGATGATCTTCCCTATTGCTGGAGCATTGCCACGGCGTGGCTGCGGAACGAGTTGAAGTGTCACCGGGTCGACACGGGCTTTGGCACGGCTGCGGCGTCCGAGTATTTTCCGGGGTTCTCTGAGGCCAAGAACACCGATTACAACGTGCCCTCCTTTGGCGGCTTTGCCGTCGATAACCGGGACCCGATCATGCAGGCCATGTGGT
The DNA here is from genome assembly GCA_039822945.1 of Pseudomonadota bacterium. Taxonomy (GTDB): domain Bacteria; phylum Pseudomonadota; class Alphaproteobacteria; order Rhodobacterales; family Rhodobacteraceae; genus Shimia_B. The sequence continues at coordinate 1,050 of JBCBME010000058.1, read as the reverse complement.
CTGGCTCAAAGCCTGTGATTTTCGCCGACCTCAAGCAGGATCGCCGCGTGACGCCCAAGCTCCGCAAAAGGATGGCGGGGGCGCGGACGAAATCGAAGTTCGGTGCAGCGCTGCGCAACCGCGACGGGGGCTTTGGTCTCATCTGCGCGGACTGGACGGAGCATGAAGTGCCGCGCGATGGGCACCTCTTCGACTGCTTCGAGCAGACCGTCCAAGATGTGCTGAGCCCGATCATCGGCGCGGCAAGGGCGTTTGCCGACACGCAGCTGGACGAGCCGGGCACCGACCCTGCGACCGACGCGCCAGAGGCTGACGGCCAGCTTGGCGCGCTGACATCATCCGAGCTTGAGATTGCACGCCTCGTGGCGCGCGGGCTCAGCTACAAAGAGATCGCGCGCATCCGAAACAGATCGCTCTCGACGATTGACCATCAGCTTCGCAGCATCCGTGCGAAGCTCGGCGTCACGAGTACGGCCAACCTGATCAGCCGTCTCGCCGGGCTCGACGGCTTTCGCCACTAGCACGGCCGCGTATCGCGAACATTCGCGATAGAGACCCTTCCGCTTCTCCCGCTAGCACTCTGTCCAACACAGGGCTGAGACCGGCCACCACGAATGCCGGCGCATGCCCCACGCGACATCGCGTGAGTTTGGGAGAGTTTCGCCATGAGCAGCGCGCCTATCGCCGCCAATCCATACTACGAAGCGCCGATCCAAGGGGACTTCGCGCTCTTTGAGCTGGGAGACCTGCTTCTCAGTTCTGGCGAGACGCTGCGCGGCGCAAAGCTCGCCTATCGCACCTTTGGCACGCTTAACGCGGAGAAATCGAATGCTGTGCTGGTGACCACGTGGTTCTCCGGGACGGGCAAGGTGATGGAGGACGTCTATGTCGGCGCAGACCATGCGTTGAACCCGGACGAGTACTTCATCATCATTGTCGATCAGCTCGGCAGCGGCGTGTCCTCTTCCCCGCACAACCACCCCGCGCCGCAAGCCATGGCCAAGTTTCCGAAGCTGAGCATCGCCGACGATGTGGCAGCTCAGCACAAGC
>JBCBME010000057.1:0-10383 GCA_039822945.1 Pseudomonadota bacterium | reverse complement strand
TCGACTTTATCCTCGAACCGCGCGCCACCGACGAACGCATGACGGGCGGAGGGTTTGAGACGAATTACCGGATCGGCCTGCGCGGCGGCATCTTCTTTGATCCCGTGACCGAGGCGCTGGGGCCCGTCACAGCCGTGCCCGCCGCCATCAGCCAGGTGGCGCTCATCATCGTGGCCTCGCTCGACGGGCTATGGAACATCATCACCGGCGCCATCGGCACCTGTAATCTGTCGGGCCCGGTGGGCATCGCCACCACGGCGGGCACGATGGCCAGCCTTGGCGTCGATGATTTCATCCAGTTCATCGCCTTCATCTCTACGGCTGTTGGGCTCGTGAACCTCTTCCCGATCCCGATCCTCGATGGCGGGCATCTCGTGCTCCACGGCTACGAGGCGGTGGCGCGCCGTCCGCCGTCCGACAAGGTGATGAACGGGCTCATGTTCTTTGGCCTCTCGGTGGTGATGTTCGTGATGGTCTTCGGCCTCGCCAACGACATCGTCTGCCGCGTGCTCTAAGCCCCCGAGAAACCCTGCGCGAGCGCGCCACACCCGGTGGCGCATTCGCTCAAATACCCTGTCTCTGCCTCATTCTTGCCCGATTCCGCAGGCATCTCTGCGCTCAGAAAACAAAGGGCAAGACCATGCAAACACTTCAAAACAGCACGCGCGGCCTCGGCCTGATCGTGGACATGGCCTGGGACCGTTTCCTTTTCTCGGCCGCCATCGGCTTTGCGCTGGCCGCAGCAAGCTATCTCGGCCATCTGGCCGTTCCTGCCGCGTTCTGAGGGGCGCCCGCAGCACCGCCTGCACCCTCTGAAAGAGCACCGCTTCAAAGCCGCGCGTGAGCGCGGTTTTTTCGTGCGTGATGCTTTTGACAGCCCGCCTGCAACCGGATACTGCATAAAAAATTGCGTAAACAGGCGGTAAATTATGCAGCGCAGTCCTTTTTTGTCGGCCCTTTGGGTACCCCGTTTCCTGCGCCCTGTTCTGGCCCTTCTTGCAAGCTTTCTGGTCGTCGCGCTCCTGAGCCTGCCGGCCGTTGCGCAGTCCCGGATCAACGCGATCACGGTGGAGGGGAACCAGCGGATCGAGACCGCCACGATCATCAGCTTTACTGGCATTACCCCCGGTGACGTCCTCACCGCAGGCGAGATTAACGAGGCCATCCAGCGCGTGCGAGCGTCCGGGCTCTTTTCCTCGGTGGACGCGGTGCCAACGGGCGGCAGGCTCATCATCGTGGTGGAGGAATTCCCGACGGTGAACCGCGTGGCCTTTGACGGCAACGCACGCATCTCGGACGATGATCTCTTGCGCATCGTGCGCTCTCAGCCCCGCCGGGTCTTCAACCCCACAGTGGCCGAGCAGGACGCCGCCACCATCACGCAGGCTTATGCCGATCAGGGCCGCATCGCAGCCACGGTCACGCCCCGCATCATTCGTCGCTCAGACAACCGTGTCGATCTCATCTACGAGATCAGCGAGGGCGGGGTCGTGGAGGTGGAGCGCGTCTCCTTCGTGGGCAACCGCGCCTTTTCCGACCGCCGCTTGCGGCGCGTGCTCGAGACCAAGCAAGCGGGCGTCTTGCGCCTCCTGATCACCAGCGACACCTTTGTCGAAGACCGCGTGCAGTTTGACCGCCAGGTCCTCCGCGATTTCTACAATTCGCGCGGCTACGTGGATTTCCGCACCGTGAGCGTCGCCTCAGAACTCAGCCCGCAGCGCGACGCGTTCTTCCTGACGTTCAACGTCATCGAGGGGCAGCAATTCCGGGTGGGAGAGGTGACCGCCTCATCGACGCTCGATGATGTCGATCCCGAGCTGTTCGAGGCCGCGCTGCGCCTGCGCACGGGCTCGATCTATTCTCCGGTGGCCATCGAAAACAATATCGACCGGCTCGAGATCCTCGCCCTGCGTCAGGGGCTCGACTTCATTCGGGTCAATCCGCGCATCACCCGCAATGATCGCGATCTCACGCTCGACGTGGATTTCGAGATCACCCGCGGCCCCCGCATCTTCGTGGAGCGTATCGACATCGAGGGCAACACCACCACGCTCGACCGCGTCGTGCGCCGTCAGTTCCGCGTGGTGGAGGGCGACCCGTTCAACCCGCGCGAGATCCGCCAGAGCGCCGAGCGCATCCGCGCCCTGGGCTATTTCGGCAATGCCGATGTCAACGCCCGCGAAGGCTCCGCGCCCGATCAGGTCGTCATCGATGTCGACGTGACCGAGCAGCCCACGGGCTCGTTCTCCTTCGGGGGCAACTACTCTACCGAAAACGGCTTTGGCATCTTGCTGCAATTCTCGGAGCGGAACTTCCTGGGGCGCGGACAGACCTTGAATGCCCAGATCTCCACGAGCACGGATGACACCGTCTTTTCGGTCGACTTCCTGGAGCCCGGGCTGTTCGACCGCGATCTGGCGGGGCGTTTCCGCTTCTCCTACAGGCGCACCGACGACGACATCGGAAAGTTTGACACCGAGAACTTCACCTTCTCGCCGAGCCTCGGTTTCCCGGTCTCTGAAAATGGCCGCCTGACGCTCGGCACCTTCTTTGAGACAAACGATCTCTTCGACGTCGACCCCGATGCCGGCGGGATCATTCAGACAGAGGGTGTGCGCGGTCGTGAGGTCACCTACGGGGCCTCCTACAACTACTCCTTCGACAATCGCCGCTCGGGCCTCAACCCTCGCGCGGGCGTGCTCTTGCGCTTTGGGCAGGAGTTCGGCTTTGGCGACATCGACTTTGTCCGTACCACCGCGCTTGCCGCCGCTGAGACGAGCGTGCTGGGCGAGGATCTCGTGCTGCGCGCCACGGTGGAAGGCGGCGCGCTCAGCATCCTCAACGGATCGAGCCGCGTGACGGAGCGCTTCTTCCTCGGATCCTCGCGCATGCGCGGCTTCACCACGCGGGGCATCGGCCCGAGGGAGCGAGGCATCGCGGCCAGCGGAGAGGAATTCGACGATGCGCTTGGCGGCGAATACTACGCCGTGGCCCGGCTCGAGGCGGAATTCCCGGTGGGCCTGCCTGAGGAGTTCGGCATCTCCGGCGGTCTCTTCTTCGATTACGGCTCGGTCTGGAATGTGGGCGATACGTCGGGCGCAACCGGCACCGTATTCTACGATGACTTCACGCCGCGCTCTGTCGTCGGCTTCGCCATTCTCTGGGAAAGCCCCATCGGCCCGCTTCGCTTCAACTTCTCCGAGGCGCTCGAGAAGGAAGAGTTCGATGACGACCAATCCTTCGACGTGACCATCTCTACGCGGTTCTGATGACAGTCGGGCGTGGCGCGATACCGGCCTGGGCGCTCGCGGCCCTCGTGTCGCTGGCGGCCTGGATGTCGGGGCCGGCGCACGCTCAGAGTGAACCCCTGGCGCTCCGCTCCCCGATCCTGACGATCGATTCCGCGCGGCTTTTCCCCGAGACGCTCCTCGGGCAGGCGATCCTTGCCGAAATCGACGAAGAGCGCCGCGCCTTTAACCGGGAAAACGAGATCCTCGCGCAGGAATTCCGCGAGGAGGAGCTCGATCTCACCCAGCGCAGGGCCACGCTGCCGCGCGAGGAATTTGCCGAACTCGCCGCCCAATTCGATGAGCGGGTGCAAGCTGCGCGTGCTGAGCGTGACGCCCGCGAGGCCGAGATCGACCGCGCCGCAGAGCTCCGCCGCCGGGCTTTCAGCCAACAGGTTTTGCCGGTGCTTGATGCGCTCATGCGCGAGGCGGGCGCAGCCGTCCTGATCGAATCCGACAGCGTGCTTCTGGCCGCAGAAGCGGTCGACATCACGGCCGCTGCCATTGCCCGGATCAATCAGGCCGTGGAGGCCGAGGGTCTGCAAGTCCCCGCTACTGGCGACGAGTAAAGCACCCGCGCCGCTTGCCAGCCCAAGACGCCCTTGGTAGCTGCCGTGAAAGACCAAAAGGACGAGCCCTTCATGACAGATGCGCCCGCAGCCCGCACCAGCGCCGACATCCAGCTCATTCAGCGCCTGCTGCCGCATCGCTATCCGTTCCTGCTCGTGGACCGCGTGACCGATATCAATGGCACGGCGTCTGCCACCGGCTGGAAGAACGTCACCATGAACGAGCCGCATTTTCAGGGCCATTTCCCGGGCACACCGATCATGCCCGGTGTCACCATCGTGGAGGCCATGGCGCAGACTGCCGCCGTCATGGTGGGCGCCTCGCTTGGCCTCGAGGACAAGGAGATGCTGATCTACTTCATGGCCATCGACGGCTGCAAATTCCGTCGCAAGGTCATCCCCGGTGACGTGCTGCGCATGGAGCTCGAGACGCTCCGCGGCAAGCCCGGCGGGAAGGTCTGGAAATTCGGCGGCAAAGCCACCGTGGACGGAGAGCTCGCCTGCCAGGCCGAGTTCACCGCGATGATGGACCTGCCGGAGTGATCGCCTGCATCCGCCCCGTTCGAGCCTCTGATGGCGGCAGATCCCATGCGGGGTGCCAACGCGCATGAGCGGCGAGATCCATCCCTCCGCGATCATCGAGGATGGCGCGCAGATTGACGCCACAGCCCGCGTGGGCCCGTTCTGCATCGTAGGGGGCAACGTCTCCCTCGGGCCGGGCGTGGAGCTCAAGAGCCATGTCGTCGTCAGCGGCCATACCGAGATCGGCGAGGGCACCATCGTATTCCCCTTCACCGTGCTGGGAGAGATCCCGCAGGATCTGAAGTTCAAGGGCGAAGCGACCCGCCTCGTCATCGGCGCGAGGAACCGCATCCGGGAGCACGTGACGATGAACACGGGCACCGCTGGTGGCGGCGGCGTCACACGGGTGGGCGATGAGGGGCTCTTCATGGCCGGCTGCCACATCGCCCATGACGCACAGGTGGGCGACCGCGTGATCGTGGTGAACTGCGCCGCCATCGCGGGCCACTGCGTGCTCGAGGACGAGGTGATCGTGGGCGGGCTCAGCGGCCTTCACCAATGGGTGCGCGTGGGTCGCGGGGCCATCATCGGCGCGCTTTCCATGGTCACCGCCGATGTCATGCCCCACGGTCTCGTGCAGGGCCCGCGGGGGGAGCTCGACGGCCTCAACCTCGTGGGGCTCAAGCGCCGCGGCGTGGCGCGCGCCGATATCACCGCGCTGCGCGCCGCGTTCCAGATGCTCGCGCAGGGCGACGGGGCCTTCATCGACCGCGCCAAACGCCTCGGCGATGAAAGCGACAGCGCCTATGTCCAAGACATGGTGCGCTTCATCACCGGCGAGACGGACCGCGGCTTCCTGACGCCGAAATGACGGGGTCTCCGCATCTGGCGCTCATTGCGGGGGCAGGGACATTGCCCGCGCTCATCGCCGCCCGCCAATCTGCGCCGCCCCTGATCGTATCGCTTTCGGGCTTTCTGCCCGACGGGCTCACACCCGACATCACCTTCCGCATCGAACATCTCGGCAGCACGCTCGCGGCCCTGCGGGAGCAGGGCATCCGGGAGCTTTGCCTCGTGGGACAGGTGCGCCGCCCGGTGGTGGACCCCGCACAGATCGATGCTGCCACAGCCCCCATCGTCCCACGCCTCGTGGCCGCTCTGGCCCAAGGCGATGACGGCGCGCTGCGCGGCCTCATGGAGATCCTCGAAGAGGCCGGGTTTATCCTCCGCGGCGCCCATGAGCTAGCCGCGGATCTTCTGCCCGCTCCCGGCTGTCTCGCCGGGGCCGTGACCGAGGCCCATGAGCGTGACGCGGCCCGCGGCGCAGAAATCGTGGCCGCTCTCGGCACCGCGGATGTGGGGCAGGCCTGCATCGTGGCAGATGGGCAGGCGCTCGCGATCGAGGCGCTCCCCGGGACAGACTGGATGCTCAAAAGCCTCCTTGTCGAAGCGCCTGAAAGCCCCGACCTCACCGATCCCTTGGGGATGGCCGCCGATTGGCTCTCCGGCCCTGCCGCGCCGCGGCCCACGGCCACGCGCGACCCTTCGCTGCCTGCGGGCGGCATCCTCTTCAAGGCCCCGAAGCCCGGGCAGGAGCTGCGCGCCGACATGCCCACCATCGGCCCCGGCACCGTGGCACTTGCAGCGCAAGCAGGCCTCGACGGGATCGTTCTGGCGGCAGGCGGTGTCCTCTTGATCGAGCCAGAGCGTTGCGCGGCCCTTGCCAAAGAGGCCGGGATCTTCTTCTGGGTGCGCCCGTGAACTGCGTGCGACCGTGAACTGGGTGCGACCGTGAAGCTCTTCATCACCGCGGGAGAGCCGTCCGGCGATGCCTTGGGCGCCGCCCTCATCGCAGGCCTTAAGGAGCTCGTCCCGGATCTGGAGCTGCGCGGGATCGCGGGCCCCCGGATGCAGGCGGCAGGCATGGAGAGCCTCTTTCCCATGGAAGAGCTCTCCGTCATGGGCCTCGCCGAGGTGCTGCCCAAGTATTTCGCTCTCAAGCGCCGCATCGCGCAGACAGCCGAGGCCTGCGCGGACTGGGCGCCAGATGCGCTCATCACCATCGACAGCCCGGACTTTTCGCTCCGCGTCGCCCGCCTCGTCCGGGATCGCGCGCCCAGCTTGCGGACGATGCATTACGTGGCCCCCACGGTCTGGGCCTGGCGGCCGGAGCGCGCCGCCAAGATGGCCCCGATCATCGATCACGTGCTGGCGCTCTTCCCCTTCGAGCCGCCCTATATGACCGCCGCGGGGATGACCTGTGATTTCGTCGGTCACCCGGTCGCCACGGTGCCGCCCGTGACTGAGGATGAAAAGGCGGCCTTCCGGGCCGAGCACGGCCTCTCGGGCCCGCTCCTCGTCCTCCTTCCTGGCTCGCGCAAAAGCGAAGTTGCACGCCTCATGCCGGTTTTGGCGGAGGCTTTGCGTCAGTCACCCCAGGCCACATGGGACGTGGTGCTCCCCACGCTCCCGCATCTCTCTGATGCCATCCGGGAGATGGCGCGTGATCTGCCGAAGCCGCCCGTCATCATCGACGGCAAGGGGCGCGGGGCCGAGGCTGGCGCAGATGCGCGCCGCGTGGCCATGGCCACAGCCGACCTCGCGCTCGCCGCCTCGGGCACCGTTTCACTGGAACTTGCCGCCGCCCGTACGCCCATGGTGATCATCCACGACATGAACTGGATCAGCCGGGTCATTATCTCCCGCAAGATCCTCATCGACACTGTGACCCTCGTCAATTTGGTGAGCGAGACCCGCACCATCCCCGAATTCCTCGGGCGGGACTGCCGGCCGGAGCTCATTGCCCCGGCTTTGGCGGCGCTTGGCGAGCGCACCGCCGATCAGCTCAGCGCGATGGATCTCACGATGGAGCGGCTGGGGCAGGGCGCAGAGCCGCCGGGCCTCCGCGCCGCACGGTCTGTCCTTGCGCATCTGGAGGCGAAGTAGCCCCTAGCCGTGCTTTGGGCGCGCGTAGTAGGCGGTGTCGACCCAGGCCGTGCCATCCCAGTGGTCTTTCTCACCGCGCCGCACTTCCTTGAAGCCAAGCTTTTGCAAGAGATGGGCGGAGGCTGCATTGTCCGGCGTGATCTCTGCTGTCAGCGTCTCAAGCCCCATCGTGTCGTAGAGAACAGGGATTAACGCCTCGAGCGCCTCCGTCATCAGCCCCTGGCCCCAATGCGCGCGCAGGAGGAAGTAGCCGAGCTCCGGCGCCTTCCAGAGCCCGGCCTTTCCGATCACTTGCCCCTCAAGCTCGATCGCGTATTCCCGCGTCACATCGCCGGGGCTCTCTACCGTGCCCCGCACCCAGGCCTCCGTCTGCGCGAGGCTTTGATGGGGCGGCGACCAATAGGCCATCGCCACGGGATCACTGAAAAAGGCATGGAGCGCAGGCGCATCCGTGAGCGCCATCGGGCGGAGCGTGAGCCGCTCCGTCCGCAGGATCTCAGCCACGGGTGATCCAGCCACCGCCCAGAACGCGGCTGCTGTCGGGGGCGTAGAACACGCAAGCCTGCCCGGGGCTGATACCCTCTTCGGCCACCACGAGCTCCACCTCCGCACTGCGCGGCCCCGTCGGGCGGATGATCGCATCGCGCGGCGGGCGCGTCGAGCGGACCTTCGTGGTCACCTCCCACGCCGCGCGGCTCTCAAAGGGCGCGTCGCCCAGCCAATTGACCTCCGCCACGGGCACACGCCGCGTCGCGAGGAGCTCTTTCGGCCCCACCAGCACGCGCCGCGTCTCGACATCGAGCTTCACCACGTAAAGCGGCTCGTCCAGCCCGCCGATGCCGAGGCCCCGGCGCTGGCCGATTGTGTAGTGGATGACACCGCGATGGGTGCCCAGAACGCGCCCGTCGACATGGACGATCTCGCCCGGATCAGCCGCACCCGGGCGCAGCTTTTCGATCACCGCCGCGTAGTCACCATTGGGGACAAAGCAGATATCCTGGCTGTCGGGCTTATCGGCCACGGGCAGCCCGTGCTTGGCCGCCAGCGCGCGCGTTTCAGCCTTCGTGCTCAGATGCCCCAGCGGAAAGCGCAGGTAATCGAGCTGCTCGGCCGTTGTCGAAAAGAGGAAATAGCTCTGATCGCGCACCGGATCAGCGGCCATGTGCAGCTCTGCGCCCGCCGCGCCCATTTTGCGCTGGATGTAATGGCCCGTGGCCATGCAATCGGCGTCGAGGTCCCGCGCGGTCTCCAGCAGATCCTTGAACTTCACCCGCTCGTTGCAGCGGATGCAGGGCACCGGCGTGGCGCCAGCCAGATAACTGTCTGCGAATTCGTCGATCACCGCCTCGCGGAACGTGTTCTCGTAGTCGAGCACGTAATGCGGAAAGCCCATGCTTTCAGCCACGCGGCGCGCGTCATGGATATCGCGGCCCGCACAGCACGCGCCTTTCTTGGCCAGAGCCGCCCCATGATCGTAGAGCTGGAGCGTGACGCCCACGACGTCGTAGCCTTCAGCTGCGAGCTCTGCAGCCACCACGGAGCTGTCGACGCCACCCGACATGGCCACGACGACACGCGTCTCCGACGGGGCCTTGGCAAAGCCCAGCGAATTCAACTCACCTGCATGGTCCAGCGACATCGCGCGATCCCCTCTGAAGAGGCTGGAAATATAGGAAAATGCGAAACACTCTCAAGGGTGCCTTTCACCCGTCGTTAAGCCGGTGCGGTCAGATTGTCACTTGCTGAAATGCACCGAGGGTGTGAGTGATGTATCTGAAAAAAGTCGATGGGCCGCGCACCGTCACCTTGCCGGATGGCAGCGTCATGACACGGGCCGATCTGCCCCCCGTCAACACGACCCGCTGGGTGGCGAGCCGTAAGGCGCTGGTGATCAAGGGCATCGCCTCGGGTCTCATCACGCGAGAGGAGGCCTGCCAGCTCTACGGACTCAGCACTGAAGAGCTCGAGGGATGGATGAACGCCGTCCGCCAACACGGCGAAAAAGCGCTCAAAGCGACAGCGCTTAAGAAATATAGACAACCTTAAGTTGTAGTTGTCGGAATTCATATGTGGTAACGTGGTATTAACCATTGCTTGCGATGGTGGCGTCGAACAGCCATTCGGAAGGAGTGTGCGATGCGCGTACTGCTGGTGGAAGATGATCCGACGACGTCGAAGAGCATCGAGCTGATGCTCACCCATGCCAACCTCAATGTCTATGCCACGGACATGGGTGAGGAGGGCATCGATCTCGCCAAGCTCTATGATTACGACCTCATTCTGCTCGACATCAATTTGCCGGACATGAACGGGCTCGAGGTTCTGCGCCAGCTGCGCCTGAGCCGGATCGAGACACCCATCCTGATCCTGTCGGGCGACAGCGACACTGAGAGCAAGATCAAGGGCTTCGGATTTGGCGCGGATGACTACCTCACCAAACCCTTCCACCGGGAAGAGCTCGTCGCGCGCATCCATGCCATCATCCGCCGCTCCAAGGGCCATGCCCAGTCCATCATCAAAACGGGCCGCGTCGCGGTGAACCTCGACGCAAAGACCGTGGAGGTCGATGGAAAATCCGTGCATCTGACGGGCAAGGAATACCAGATGCTGGAGCTTCTTTCGCTCCGCAAGGGCACGACGCTCACCAAGGAGATGTTCCTCAACCACCTCTATGGCGGGATGGATGAGCCCGAGCTCAAGATCATCGACGTCTTCATCTGCAAGCTGCGTAAAAAGCTTTCGACCGCAGCCGATGGCGAGAACCATATCGAGACAGTCTGGGGCCGCGGCTATGTGCTGCGCGATCCCGAGCCCGTGGATGATCCGGGCCCCGTGGCGCTCCGCGCCTAAGAGACCCCGTCCCTCATTCGGCTGCGGACCGGGGGCACGCCACACAAGGAAAATGCCGCGACCCTCGGGCGCGGCATTTTCTTTGGGGAGCCTGACCGTCGCCTCCGTAAACAGCGTGAAGCTCTGATTTGCGGTCAGCGACACGAGCCCATGTCTGGACGCGGGCAGGTCGCCCTCCTATCACTCAGACCGAGGTAGCAGGGACACCC
>JBCBME010000056.1:0-10414 GCA_039822945.1 Pseudomonadota bacterium | reverse complement strand
GCCCGGGCTCAGCGCCTGAACAAGGCGGCCAAAAAAGCCCGGTTCTGCATCGGAGCGCGCTTCGGGCTCCGTGTCTTCGCTCTCAGCGTGCGCGCGTTGCGCCGCGTGAGACGATCCTTCTGAATTTTCGCCCATTGCCTCCAGCCTAGGACGTTGACGTCAATTTACTGAATATGGGTCAGCGATACCCAGATTGCCAAGAATTTCCACTTCGATTTGCTCCATGAGCGCCGCGTCACCGTCAGTTTCGTGGTCATAGCCCAAAAGATGGAGGATTCCGTGAACGATGAGATGCGTCACGTGATGCTCAAAGGGCTTTTCCTGCGCGGCGGCCTCTGCCGTGCAGGTCTCGAAAGCGATAGCGATATCGCCGAGCTCTGGCAGCGTGGGGCGTGCGGGCCGCGCGCCCTCGGGCGTCTGGCGTGCCTGAGTGGGCCAGGAGAGGACGTTGGTGGGGGTGGGCTTGCCGCGAAATTCCGCGTTGAGCGTGGCGATGCGGTCATCGTCACAGCCCATGATCACGACCTCCCCAGCGACCGAGAGATGCGCCGCCACCGCGCGCGCGGCAGGCTGGGCCAGCGCCTCCAGCATGGTCCAGCGGGGGTCTTCGAGGATGACATCGATGTCCATCGCCGCGCTCTGCCCGCGCGGTGAGATGGCGTCAAGCGAAGACGGACCTGACCGCGCGTCCACCTGCCCGTGACGAGCGCTGGAAGGCGCGCAGCTTACTTGGCGGGATCGTCGGCGTCGTAGGCTTCGATGATGGCGGCCACGAGGGGGTGGCGCACGACGTCCTTCGAGCTGAAATAGTTGAAGCTGATTTTCGGGATGCCGGTCAGCAGACGCTCAGCATCGCGGAGCCCGCTCATGACACCGCGTGGCAGATCCACCTGGCTGCGGTCGCCCGTGATGACCATGCGCGAGCCCTCGCCCAGGCGGGTCAGGAACATCTTCATCTGCATGGTGGTGGCGTTTTGCGCCTCATCGAGCACCACGAAGGCGCGGCTGAGCGTGCGGCCCCGCATGAAGGCGAGCGGCGCGATCTCGATCTTTTTCTCGGCCTTGAGCTTTTCCACCTGCTTGCCGGGCAGGAAGTCATTGAGCGCGTCATAGAGCGGCTGCATGTAGGGATCGACCTTCTCGTCCTGCGTGCCGGGCAGGAAGCCGAGCTTTTCTCCCGCCTCTACCGCCGGGCGCGACAGGATGATCTTGTCGACATGGCCCTGGATGAACATGTTCACGCCCACCGCGACGGCGAGGTATGTCTTGCCGGTGCCCGCAGGCCCGATGCCGAAGGCGAGCTCATGGTTGAAAAGGCTTTGGACATAGGCCTTTTGCGCCTCCGTCCGGGGCTCCACGAGCTTTTTGCGGGTTTTGATTTCCACACGCGACCCGGGGAGAAGATCCATCTGATCGCCCTCACGGCTGCCCTGATCGGGGCTGCCCATGCGCAATTCGCGGTCGATATCGGCAGGCTCGACATCGCGGCCCTGCTCGAGACGGGCGTAAAGCGCCTCGAGCACTTCGGCCGCAGAGCGGCGCGTCTCGTCATCGCCCAGAAGCACCAGTTGGTTGCCGCGTCGCACGATCTGCAGACCAAGCCTGGCCTCGAGATCGGTCAGGTTGCGGTCATACTCCCCGCACAGGTCAATCAGCAGGTAATTGTCTGGAAATTCGAGACGTGTCTCACCGATGGCGTTCTTGTCCATCAACTGGGGGTCCGGGCTAAAGGCCAATCAGGTCTCCGTTCTGAAGCTTGTGACGCTCGACGTGGCATACATCGCTATTTAGGCCATGCTGCCAAGGCTGCGAGGGGGCTGCAAGCAAAGCCCGACCCCCAAACGAAAAACGCCGCGCGGTGTCCCACGCGGCGTTCGATAATTGTGCTGCTGGCCGGGTCAGTTTGCGAGGTCCGGCACGTCGGTGCCCGCGCGGAAGGGCCCGGAGGCGATCGTCTCGGCCCCGTGGCCACCGCAGATGGGCTTGCCGTAGGGATCAACGCGCTGGGAGAGGTAGCCCTCCACCCCGTCATCGATGATCCAGTGCTCGCAACCGTTGGGATCGACCCAGACTCCAGCCACGAGCTGGCTGAGATCCTTTGAGTCGCGGCCCCGGTCGAGGGTTTTGTCGCTGGTGCGCGCGTCGGCGAAGGCGCCGATGCCGCCTGCCGCGATGAAGCCGTTGCCCCCGCAAGCGCTGAGCAAGCTGCACGCGGAGATGACGGCGGTCAATTTGAGGATTTTCATGGGCCTGTGATCCTTCTTTTAGCGCAAGCAGACGACTTCGATACGGTCGTTCTTGGGGCTGTGGCCGTGGACGACGGGGTGGCGTGCGCCGTGCCCGTCAACGCCGACGACGCGGGCGCCGGTCATGCGGCCGATCTGGGCCACCATGTCTGCGCGGCCCTTGGAGAGGCGCACGTTGCGGCGGTCATTGCCGTAGGTCGTGGTGTGGCCGATGATCTTGTAGGCCGCGGAAGCGTCATCCTCGAAGAACTTGGAGACCTGCGTTTTGGCCGAGCTCGACATCCAGACGCCGCCATGCTCGAACGCCTTGCCGGGGATCGTGGCGCAGATGATGCTCTTGCGGCAGGTGGGTTTGCCGTTGCGATCGACCTTGAGGGACATGAACCCCTCCCAGCCGTCATCCATCACCCAGTGCTCGCAGCCATCGGGATCGACCCAGATGGTGGGGGTGTAGCGCTCACCGACGATCACGCGCTGCTGGTCGTTGTGAACGTGCGGGAAGGGCTCGCCCATGGTCTGGTGTGCCGCGGCACTGCCTGCACTGAGAGAGGCTGCGACGAGCGCCGCCCCCATTGCCTGTATTATCGCCTTCACCGCGGCCTCCATATGCTGCTCACTGGACCCGGGGCACACCGCTTTTTGCTGTTATAAAGCATGCCCCCACATAATCTGCCTTACCCTAACAAATCTGGGCATTTTGTGAAGCTTTATTATCTAAATGTAGCGGCATTCGCTGGGCGAGGCCCGAGACGCGTAGCGCCCCGGCCCGGGCCGACCGCAAAATGTTGAATAATCAGGTGGCGTAACGGCCGGTCAGGCGATCTCGGCGAGGTAGTCGCCCTTGAGCGAGTTTGGCCCGCTTTCGACGATGCGCACCCGCGCGATCTGGCCGATTTCGGCGCGTGGATCGGCGACGTGGACGGCGTGCAGATAGTCGGACTTGCCCACCATCTGACCCTCCATGCGGCCCTTCTTTTCAAAGAGCACGCTCACCTCGCGGCCCACCATGCTGTCTTGGGCGGCGCGCTGCTGCTCGGTCAGGAGCGCCTGAAGGCCGTGGAGGCGTTCTGTGGCCACGTCAGGATCCACCCCCTCTTTCTCGGCAGCCGGGGTGCCGGGGCGGGCGGAGTACTTGAACGAGAAGGCGGAGCCGTAGCGGACCTCACGCACGAGTGCCATCGTGTCCTCGAAGTCGGCGTCGGTCTCCCCGGGGAAGCCCACGATGAAATCTCCCGACAGCATCAGATCGGGGCGCGCGGCGCGCAACCGCTCGATCAGCGCCACGTAGGAGGCGGCGGTGTGCTTGCGGTTCATTGCCTTGAGGATGCGATCAGAGCCCGATTGCACGGGCAGGTGCAGGTAGGGCATGAGTTTCGGACACTCACCATGGGCCGCGATCAGCGCGTCGTCCATGTCGTTTGGGTGCGAGGTGGTAAAGCGGATCCGCTCCAGCCCCTCGATCTCATTGAGTGCCCAAATGAGGCCCGCGAGCCCGCCCTCATGGCCGTGATAGGCATTCACGTTCTGACCCAGAAGCGTCACCTCGCGCACGCCGCGCTCCACAAGATCGCGCGCCTCCTCAAGGACGCGGGATGCGGGCCGCGAGACCTCAGCCCCGCGCGTGTAGGGCACGACGCAGAAGGCACAGAACTTGTCGCAGCCCTCTTGCACCGTGAGAAACGCGGCAGGCGCACGACGCGCCTTCGGGCGGCTCTTGAGATGGGCGAATTTGTCTTCGAGCGGGAAATCGGTGTCGAGCGCCTTTGCCCCGTTATGGGTGCGGGCCACGAGCTCCGGCAGGCGGTGATAGGCTTGCGGGCCGACGACGAGATCCACGAGCGGCTGACGCTTCATGATCTCTTCTCCCTCGGCCTGCGCGACACAGCCTGCCACCCCGATCTTGAGATCGGGCTTCTCGGTCTTTAGATCGCGGTAGCGCCCGAGCTCTGAATAGACCTTTTCAGCGGCCTTCTCCCGGATGTGACAGGTGTTGAGCAGGATCATGTCGGCGTCTTCGGGGCGCGAGGTGGGCTCATAGCCCTCCAGCGTCTCGGCCATGCGCTCACTGTCATAGACGTTCATCTGACAGCCATAAGTTTTGATGTAGAGCTTTTTGGGCTGCGTCATGGTCCTGCGGTCCCGCGTGGCGTCTGGTGGGGCGAGCCTTGCGTGTAAGCGCTACGCCACACGCTTGCAATGTAGCCGGAGACCGGAGATGAAAAGCTGTGGACTATCCGAGCGTCACTGACTTCCTGCGAAAGGGCAAAACGCACCTGGCCAAGGGGCCGGTGGCGCTGATCTTTATCGAGGACGAGGTGGAGGCGGAGGCCACGCTGCTCCACCATGTGGACCGCGGCTTTCGCGAGGTGATCGCCTTTGTCGGTGCAGAGGCTGTGCTGAGCGAGGGCACAAACCAATCTGTCGTGCGGGTGGATTGGGATCTGACATCGGGCGAGCGCGCCCACGACATCGTCAATGCCTGCATCGCGGCCGCGCCTGGCACGTGGTTTTACTACTGCTTCAACGCGGAGTTTCTCTTCTTTCCGTTCTCGGAGACGCGCAACGTCGTGGAGCTCATCACCTTTGCCACCGAGGAGCGGCGCGAGACGGTGCTCACCTACGTGGTGGATCTTTATGCCGATGATCTCGGGCGCCATGCCAATGGCGTCTCGCTGGCGAATGCGTGGATGGACAGGTCGGGCTACTACGCCCTCGCGCGGACGGATGCGTGGAACAACCCGCTTGACCGGCAGATGGACTTCTTTGGCGGGCTGCGCTGGCGGCTCGAGGAGCATGTTCCAAAGACGCGCCGCCGGATCGACAGGGTGGCCATCTTCAAGGCCAAGGCCGGGCTCGTGCTGTCCGAGGATCACACTTTCAACGACCCTGAATACAACACCTATGCCTGCCCGTGGCACCATTCGGTCACGGCCTCGATCTGCTCCTTCCGGACGGCCAAGGCGCTCAAACGCAATCCCGGCTCCACCTACGAGATCGAAACGTTCCGCTGGCACAACTCGGTGAAGTTCCAGTGGAAGAGCCAGCAGCTCATGGAGCTGGGGCTCATGGAGCCGGGTCAGTGGTTTTAGGGGCCTAGCTAGCTGCTCACCGGACCGGCCAGCGTGCTCACCGCGCGCTCGAGCGCTGCATCAGGCCAGTCCGTGATCTGGTCGAGCGAGGTCACGACGATCTCGGGCCGCCCGTCAAACATCTTGGTCTTGCCGGTCACATAGGCGTAGCTGCGCCGCGGCTCCGTCTCACCGCCCGCCACGTAGCGTGTCAGCAGAAAGTTCAGGATGTCGGCGCCTTTCTCCGCGTTTCCTTGCGGAATGAAGAGCTGGTAGGGCTGCTCCCGCGAGCCGGTGAAAAAGAGGATATGGTCGCCGGAGGTTGGCGTGAAATCCCGCAGCTCCATGAAGACGGTCGTTTCCTCGCCAGCCTCCGCAATCGCCTTGAGCCGGTCGTAGTCGTTGCGGGTGTTGAAGAGGTTGGCCTCCGGGACGCGGCGCTTAATCTCGCGGTAGCCCTCGATGATGCGCGCGCGCAGATCCCACCACGTGCAGAGCGGCGCATAGGCCCGCATGACCGAGCCGTTGAAGCGCAGCTGATCCCAGACGCCCAGTGCCTCGGCCTGTGCCGCGCGCTCGGCGTCGACATACCGCGTGTGGCGGGCCTGAAAGTGAGCATAGCCGTATTTCTGGAAGTAGGGGCTCATGCCCTCGCGGATCATCACCTCCTGGAAATCACGCCCGTCGGGGAGTGTGAGATAGGTGAGCAGACGCCCAAAATTGCCACGGTATTTCTTGAGCGCAACCTCGAGGGGCTCGTTGCCGGGCAGCATGACCTCCACCTCGTCACCGGGTGACAAAAGCGCCTTGGCCCTGTCAGAGGCGATCGTGCCGAGCGGGGTTTTGGGTTTGGAGCCTGCGCGCGTTTCCTCGGTGTCGAGCGCGAGGATGCGGACGCTTTCGCTTTCGCCGTCGATGAAGATGCGGACCGTGTCACCGTCGACGACGCGGTCGACCTTGGCTGTGAATGTCGTTCCCGCCATGGGATATCCTTTCGTGCTGAAATGCGACGAAAGGGTCAGTCACCGATGTAACAGAAACGCGACGGGTCAGGTGCGGCGCAGGCGGATGACCACGTCAACCTTGGCGATTTCCGCGCCCTCGGGGGCCTCCGGCAGGCGCTTGATCTCGAGATCGTCGGCCGGTGCGTCCGAGAGGGAATTGGTGTCTTCCCAGAAGAAATGCGGGTGATCTGACATGTTGGTGTCAAAGTAGCTCTTGGAGCCGTCCACCGTGATCTCACGCATCAGCCCCGCCTCACAAAAGGCGCGCAGCGTGTTATAGACCGTGGCCAGAGAGACCTTCTCCCCGCACTTGCGGGAGCTGTCATAAAGGCTCTCTGCCGTGACGTGACGATCCTGGCCATCCCCCACAAGAAGTGCTGCCAAGGCAACGCGTTGCTTGGTGGGGCGCAGGCCGCCTTGGGTGAGCCATTGGCTGCCGCGTTCGGAATGGGTCTGGCTAGTGATCATGGTCTTAGCTTGCTGATGTTGAGCTATATATGCGGTTTTGCGACTGATATTCAATCCAAAACGGGAGACGCGGCGGTGTGGCGAATGGCCTCCCGACGGCCAAACGGGCCGCCACGTCGCGCCTTGCGCCCGCGCGTGCGGCGGTGCTAGGGGGCCAAAACCGCGCAGAACGCGCTCCAGACCAGGATAAGCATGGCCGATTTCCCCACGACTTTTGATCGCGACGACCTGTTGAAATGCGCCCGTGGGGAGCTGTTCGGCCCGGGCAATGCGCAGCTGCCCGAACCGCCGATGCTGATGATGGATCGCATCACCGACATCTCGTCCGACGGCGGGGCCCACGGGAAAGGCCATGTTCTTGCAGAATTCGACATCACGCCGGAGCTCTGGTTCTTTGACTGCCACTTTCCCGGCAACCCGATCATGCCGGGCTGTCTGGGCCTCGACGGGCTCTGGCAGCTCACCGGCTTCAACCTCGGCTGGCGCGGCTGGACGGGGCGCGGCTACGCGCTCGGAGTAGGCGAGGTGAAGCTCAAGGGGATGGTGCGCCCCGACCGCAAGATGCTCACCTATAAGATCGATTTCACCAAGGCGCTGCAAACCCGCCGGCTGACCATGGGCGTGGCCGATGGCATCGTAGAGGCCGATGGCGACGTCATCTACGAGGTCAAAGACATGAAGGTCGCCCTGAGCGAGAGCTAGGCAAGGCCCCTCTTGCGGGCTGAGATGTAGGTACGCGCTGTGCAGCTATCCGGCCGCAGGTATCGTCAGCCCCCAGTCGTTGGACGGGCATCCGCACCTGAACTTCGCCCCAGAGGACCCTTTTCATCACTGCGTTCGTCCCGGCTCATCGATCTCGCGCCTGAAGCCCAAACGCGGCGCGCAGGTCCTTAGGTACACCTGAGGCGGCGCGATCAGCAGAGCACGATCACCCCGAGCCCCCGCGCCTTCGGCGTCGGGCTGCAAAACATCATTGCGCGCACCCCCTCCGCCAACAGCGAAAACTCCGGTCAGCGCGTCGACGCCCGCGTCAGCAATTGGGTCTTGGGCTACGGGCCCGCTGCCCGGGTTAGGCGGCGTGATCGAGCTGCACTTTGCCCTCGTGGAGGAAAAATCGCTTGGAGAACATCGATAGATCCAGCGGGTTCGGCAGGCGAACGTCCGAGATCCCGGGCATGGATCGGCCGCTCAGATCGAAAGCGCGGTCAATCTGAGAGATCACGGCGCAGATCGCACCGGTGCTGCGCACGAAGCTCTGAAACGCGGCAATCTGATCGTTCAGGCTCGGATGGGTGCGCTTCTGATCGAGGAGCTGCAGGTAATCTATGACGATCAGCGCGGGGTCAGTCTCACCCATCAGCCGTGTGATGATGTGGCTTGCTGAAATCTCGTCAGACATGTCAATCACGAGCGACGTGTGAAGGCTGCCGGGATCCATACCCAGATGCGAGAGATGATCCGCGATGTCTCGCGCGTTATAGTCCAGCGTAAAGAAGTAGCCCTTTCGCCCGAGCCGCGCCGCTGTCGCGGCCAATTCGAGACCCAAGAGCGTTTTACCTTGCCCGGGCCGGGCCCCGATGAGGACAAGCTCGCCCGGATCGAGGAGCGGCATGATCTTCTGGCCGGGGCTCTCCTTGGCCGATGAGGCCGCCAGATGGCTCCAGCTTTGGAACCCTTCGCCGCTGGCGATGTCGTTGAGGGCCTCGTGCAAAGCGATGCCGCGTTGCCGGGCCAGGAGCTTGGCCTTTCGCTTCAGCGCGTAGATGGGGGCAGAAAACTGCATGGGTCGTCCTCCTCCTTCGAGCCGCTTTTGCACTCCCTCCTTATGCAACTGCTCGAACGAGACAGGTTGAGACGCATATGCTCCGCATGTGTGATGCTTCCCGGATGGAGGGCGGGGGCTTGAGCAAAGCCTGCGGTCATGTTGCGGCACGCGGGCCCGCGGATCAACATCGAAAGCGGCCGCATCCTCAACCCGAGCACGCGTGCCGGCCGCGTGTCACCCAATGCGTTGATTTTCGAGCCGTGCCTTGCCCCCTTCCTAGCCCTCGCCTAAAAGCGCGCGAAACTGGCCGAAGGGGGCGTCATGCGTCGCGTTGTCATCACCGGGATCGGAATTGTCTGCCCGATCGGGAACACTGTAGCCGAGGTCGAGGCGTCCTTGCGGGCCGGGAAATCCGGCATCGTGGCCGAGCCAAACTACAAGGAGCACGGCTTCCGCAGCCAGGTGGCGGGTCTGCCGCAGATCGACGTCTCCGAGCATATCGACAAGCGCCAGCTGCGCTTCATGGGGCCCGGTGCGGCCTACAGCTATATCGCCATGGAGCAGGCCATCGCCGATGCGGGCCTTGAGGAAAGCGACATCTCCAACGAGCGGACGGGCCTCATCGCATCCTCCGGCGGGCCGTCGACGTCAAACTTCTTCACCGCCTTCGACACGGTCATCAACAAGGGCTCGCCAAAGCGGATGGGCCCCTTCATGGTGACGCGCTGCATGTCGTCGACCGTGTCGGCCTGTCTCGCGACACCCTTCAAGATCAAGGGCGTAAACTACTCCATCACATCGGCCTGCTCCACGACACTCCACTGCATGGGCAACGGCGCCGAGCAGATCCAGATGGGCAAGCAGGACATCGTCTTTGCCGGCGGCGGCGAGGAGGTGGACTGGACGCTGAGCTGCCTCTTTGACGCGATGGGCGCCATGAGCTCGAAATATAACGACGCGCCAGAGACGGCCTCCCGCCCCTTTGACGCCACCCGCGACGGCTTTGTCATCGGCGGCGGCGGCGGCATGGTGGTGCTCGAGGAATACGAGCACGCCAAGGCACGCGGTGCGAAGATCTATGCCGAGGTGACGGGCTACGGCGCCACCTCCGACGGCCACGACATGGTGGCCCCGTCCGGTGAGGGCGGCGAACGCTCCATGAAGCTCGCGCTCTCCACCCTGCCCGAGGATCGCCGCGTCGATTACATCAACGCCCACGGCACCTCGACCCCGGTGGGCGACGTGACCGAGATGATGGCCGTGCGCCGCGTCTTTGGCGAAGAGCATCCCGTGGTGACGTCCACCAAATCGCAAACCGGCCACGCGCTTGGCGGGGCGGGCGTGCACGAGGCGATCTACTCGCTCATCATGCAGGACAAGGGCTTCATCGCGCCGTCGATCAATGTCACTGAGCTTGCACCGGAGCTGCGCCCAGACGAGGTCTGCACGGAGCTGCGCGAGGGCGTGGAGCTCGACTCAGTTCTCTCCAACAGCTTTGGCTTCGGGGGGACGAACGCAACGCTGATCATGAGCAAGGTGCACTGATGGCAGAGCTTCTTAAGGGCAAACGCGGGCTGATCACGGGCATCGCCAACAACAGGTCCATCGCGTACGGCATCGCGCAGGCGATGGTGCATGAGGGCGCAGAGGTGGCGTTTGGCTGCCAGCTCGATGTCTTTGGCGCAAAGGTTGCGCCGCTGGCCGAAGAGATGGGCGTCAAGCACCTGCTCGACTACTCGGCCACCGATGACGCCGTCTCCAAGGCCGCCTTTGAGACGCTGGAGGCTGATTGGAGAACGCGATTGCGTGGACGCAGAAATCCAGCGTACCCCAATCAGCCTCCAGCGTCTCAAAGGCGGCCTT
>JBCBME010000055.1:0-10507 GCA_039822945.1 Pseudomonadota bacterium | reverse complement strand
CTCGAACGACGAGACGCTGATCGGCTCTCTCGAGCTCGCCAAGTCGCGCATCCAGATTATGATCGACAAGGGCATGGAGCATGAAAGCGGGATGCTCAAGAAACTGATCGGGATTGCCGACACGCGCATCGCCGAGATCCGTTCGGGTGAAAAGCCTGCCCTCGCGCCTGATGCGAACGCCAAGTATTTCGCAGAAGTCGTCGTGGACCTCGACAAGATCGACGAGCCCATGATCGCGGACCCCGACGTGCAAAACGCAGATGTCTCCAAGCGCTACACCCACGACACGATCCGCCCCATCAGCTTTTACCGCGACAAGAAGGTGGATCTCGGCTTCGTGGGCTCGTGCATGGTCCACAAGGGCGATGTGAAGATCGTGGCCCAGATGCTGCGCAATCTCGAAGCGGCCTATGGCGACGTGACGTTCCAGGCGCCTCTCGTCGTGGCAGCGCCGACCTACAACATCATCGACGAGCTCAAGGAAGAGGGCGACTGGGGGATCCTGCAGAAATACGCGGGCTTCGAGTTTGACGACGCCGCGCCCAAGCAGAAAGCCCGCACGGAATACGAGAACATCCTCTATCTCGAGCGTCCGGGTTGTAACTTGTGCATGGGCAACCAAGAAAAGGCCGGGAAGGGCGACACGGTTCTTGCCACTTCGACACGCCTTTTCAAGGGCCGGGTGGTCGAGGACAGCGAAGACAAGCTGGGCGAGTCCCTGCTTGCCTCCACACCTGTCGTTGTTCTTTCCGCGATCCTCGGGCGAACCCCCACGGTGGAGGAATACAAGACGGCCGTTGAAGGGATCGACCTCACGAAGTTTGCACCACCACAGAAGACGCCGCTCGACGCGATGTCGGTCCATTACTGATCTGACAAAGGGGCCCTCGCGGCCCCTTTGCTTTAGTGGCGGTAGTCAGGTTCTTCGTCGTCGAGGATCTCGCACATCGCATCAAAGTGCTGTTGCCAGGCCTCGCCGGGATAGTTCTCCCATTCCTGGGCGGTCACCTCGGCGACGTTGTCTGAAAGCACCTTGAGAGGCAGGCCCGTGCTTGCGGCCTTGATGAAGGTGCGGCAGGCGCGCTCGAAGTAGTAAAGCTCGTCAAAGGCGCGCGCGACACTCTCGGCGGCAGCCATCACGCCGTGATTGCCCATCACCAGGATGCGGTGCGGCCCGAGCGTGCCGGCGATCCGCTCCCCTTCACTCTCAAAGCCCATCCCCTCAAAGCCGTCGTCGTAGCCGTAGCGCTTGTAGAAGCGCGCGGTGGTCTGATCGACCGGGGGGAGCTCAGGCTCCGCAAGACACGCAAACACGGTGGAGTATGTGGCGTGGACATGCAGGCAGGCCCGCGCGCGTGGTTCGTGTCGATGAAAGGCCCCGTGAATGCCCCACGCCGTCGGGTCAGGCACACGGTCTTGCGCAAAGGTGGCGTCAGGGTCGTCGGCATCGCACACAATGAGATCGGATGCCTTCATGCGGCTGAAGTGCACGCCTGCGGGATTGATTAGAAATCGCTTCCCGTCGTCGGAGACAGAGAGACTGAAGTGGTTTGCGACGGCCTCATGCCAATTGTTGCGATGGGCCAGCCGGAACGCCGCCGCGAGCTGGCGCCGCTCTTCAGGGTAGTCGTTTGTGGACATGGCGATCGGCCTTTGCGAGATGTCATCCGTCGGGAGGGATTAGCCGCAGCCTGACCCTGTTACATGGATTCGTTCAAGCCACGGATTAGCCTGGATAGGTCGCCACATGCGTCAGCGCGCTTTCTTCGGGATGCACGCCAAGGCCGGGCGCCTCCGGCAACGTGAGATGGCCATCCACATTGCGGGGCCCGCGGCCCTCAGCCACATCGACCGTGATCATGTCTTGGCACGCCCAGACCGCGTGGCACGAGGCGTCCGGGATTGTTGCTGCGAGATGCAGCGCCTCGGTGTCAGCCAGCACGGTGCCGCCCGTGGCCATGACAAACATCTCGATGCCGTGGGCGAGGGCGATGTCCCGGATCCGGGCCGCTTTTGTGAGGCCACCGACACGGTTGAGCTTAATGCCAAAGACCTCTGCGATCCCGTCTCGCGCGATCCGGGCCGCGTCTTGCAGGGTCACAAGGCTCTCATCGACAGATACGGGCGCGGCATGGCGCGGTGCGATGGCTGCAATGTCATCGAGGGTTTCGCAGGGCTGCTCATACATCACCTGCAAATCGCTGCAGGCCGTCATGACAGCGAGCGCCTGAGCCCGCGACCAACCACGATTTACGTCGTAGAGGATGATGTCGCCCGGCTGCTTGTAGGCTTCCACGTCGCGGATCCGGTCGATGTCGCGCGCCACATCCCCGCCGATCTTGACGGAGTGCGCGATGTAGCCCCGCGCGCGGTATTGATCGATGAGCGCCCGCGTCTCGGCCGCTGTCTTTGCTCCGATCGAGCTAGCGATCGGTCTTGGCGTGCGGGACGCCCCGCCCATCAGGTCGGCGATGGGCACCCCTGCCGCCTGCCCCGCGATGTCCCAGCAGGCCATGTCGACAGGGCTCTTCGCATAGAGATGCCCGGGCAGCGCGACATCCATCGCGCGCTCCACATCAAGAACCCGGCGCGGATCGAGGCCAAGAATGAAGGGAGCCATCGTCTCAAGCCCCGCACGGATCCCGGGCCCGTGGGCGGGCACGTAAGTGTGGCCCCACGGCGTCCCTTCGCCCCACCCCACGAGGCCCGCATCCGTTTCAAGCTTGACGAAAGTTGCGTCGAGCACGTCGAATTTCAGCCTCCCCCCGGACAGCCAATAGGGCTGCGCCAATGGCAGGTCACATTGAAAAACCGAGATGCGGGTGATCTTCATAAGGGGCGGCTTTGTGTTCTTGCGTCCGCGGCGAGGCTTACTGCCCCGACACGCGTGCTCAAAGTCAAAAGTCGCGCGGAAAAGGTAGCGGTCTGGCCTGATGCATCTTAGACCTTTGAGGCAGGCCAGCACCGAGGGAGAGGAGCCAGCCGATGACAGATGCAAAAGCTGCGCTCTATGACCGTGACTGGGCCCGTCAGCCCCCGGCTCTGACGCCGGACTACCTCACAAGCCGCACGCGCAGCCCAACGCGCCCATTGGTGAGGATCGCAAGCCCGGGAAACGACGCCACGGGTCCGATCTTCAACCACGAAGACCTCGGACCGCAGGACTGGGATCTCCTGACGAACTTCGCAGAGCCTGGGGGCAGCGCGTTCGGCCCGCGAATCTTCATCCATGGGCGCCTGCTCGATGAGAATGCACGGCCAATCCCGCATGCCCTCGTGGAATGCTGGCAGGCCAATTCAGGGGGCCGCTACCGTCATCGCAACGATACGTATCTCGCCCCGGTTGATCCCAATTTCGGCGGATGCGGGCGCACGCTGACCGATCCAGACGGAAGGTATCGATTTCGCACGGTGATGCCTGGGCCCTATCCTTGGCCCAATGGCCAGAACACGTGGCGCCCGGCGCATATCCACTTTTCGATCTTCGGACATGCCTTTGCCCAGCGCCTCATTACGCAGTGCTATTTTGAGGGCGATCCTTTCATCCCGCATTGCGCGATCGTCCAGGGGATCACGTCGCCCGAGGCACTCGATGGTCTCATAGCAAAGCTCGATCTGTCGGAGACCACACCCCACGATACCGTGGCCTACCGATTTGACATCGTGCTGAGGGGGCGGTGGCAGACTGCGTTTGAAAACCGGCCCGAGGGCCTCTGATGCGGTCGAACACGAAACTGCTGCACGAGACATCCTCACAGACGGCCGGGCCCTACGTGCATATCGGGCTTGCGTCGAAGGCCGCCGGTTTCGATATGTATGACCGTGAGCTCGGCAGCGACATCGCCGGGCCTCACGCCGCAGGAGACAGGATCACGGTCGAAGGCATCGTTTGGGACGGGAGCGGTGAGCCCGTCAAAGACGTGCTTATCGAGACTTGGCAGGCAAACGCGGCAGGCCTCTATGCGCCGCACTGCAACGTCGAAGAGGGCTTTCGCGGATGGGGGCGCGTCATCTCCGATTTCGAGACCGGTATCTGGCGCTTTGAGACCGTTCGACCCGGACCTGCGGCAGGGAACGCGCCCCATATCAGCCTTTGGATCGTGGCCCGCGGCATCAACATCGGGCTCAACACGCGCATGTATTTCCCGGAGGCAGACAATACCGCGGACCCCGTTCTGGGAATGCTCCCCCCCGACCAGCGCGGCACGCTCATCGCCAAGCGCGCTGTAGACGACGGCGCCCACCGCTATCGATTTGACATCACCCTGCAGGGTGAGGGCGAGACCGTATTCTTTGATATCTGAGAAAGCTCACATGACGACCCCTTGCATCATCTGCGTGGCAATCACCGGCTCACTGCCCACCAAGGCCAACAACCCGGCGGTCCCGATCACAGTGTCCGAGCAGGTGGAAAGCACCCAAGAGGCCTTTGAGGCCGGGGCCACGATTTGCCATGCCCATGTGCGCAACGATGATGAGACGCCGTCCTCGGACCCGGAAAAATTCGCGCGCCTTAAGGAAGGGCTCGAGAAGCACTGCCCGGGCATGATCATCCAATTCTCGACCGGCGGACGGTCGGGAGCAGGTCAGGCTCGTGGGGGCATGCTTCCGCTCGGGCCGGACATGGCCTCGCTTTCGGTGGGGTCGAATAACTTTCCAACGCGGGTTTACGAAAACCCGCCGGATCTCGTCGACTGGCTCGCCTCCGAAATGCGGGCCCACGATGTGAAGCCCGAGATCGAGGCCTTTGACCTCAGCCACATCCTCAAGGCCAAGGAGATGGCCGATGCAGGGGCCATCACGGGCGTGCCCTATGTGCAGTTCGTCATGGGTGTGAAGAACGCCATGCCAGCGGATCGACATGTCTTTGACTATTACGTTCAGACGGTGCACCGGCTTTTCGGGGCAGACGCGCCCTGGTGTGCGGCGGGCATTGGGCGCCACCAAGTGACGCTCAATGAATGGGCGATCGCGGCCGGCGGCCATGCGCGGACCGGGCTTGAGGACAACGTCAGGCTCGACCGTGAAACGCTTGCGCCGTCGAACGCGGCCCTCGTAGCGCGTGCAGCCGAGATCTGCGCCCGCCACGAACGCCCGGTGGCAGACTGGAAGACGGCCCGGGAAATTCTCGGGCTACGCGCGGCCTAGAGCCCTTCCCGCGCGATGTCTCGCGCAAGGTCTGCAACCAGGGCGGCACGCGCGGCACCCAAGGTGGCGGCGCTCCGATCCGCGACGGGCGTCGTCAGGCTGAAGAGATGTGCATGATCGCGCCCGCGCCCATCGAGATCAGCAACGAAATACTGCCCGGAGAGCTTTAGCACCTCCCCTTCTATGACGAGCTCCTCCACGCGGACATCCACGCGTGCCGACGCGAACCCATCAAAGGGCCATGGCTCCGGCGCGACCCGCGCGCCAGTGATTTCCTTGAGATTACGAGCGAGCGCCAGCGTGACCGCGCGGGTCGGGTCATCGGCCCAAAGCGCATCCGAGAGCACGAGAACGCCCGCGGTGTTGACCGGGATCTCTTCCCCTGCCGCGTAGGTGGGGAGCGAAACGTCGAGCACCTCGATAGATTGGAAGGACGTGCTGACGCGCTCTGCCACGGTAACCTGCGGCGTGGTCACGAGGGTCTCAGGTCCACCGCACGCCGCGAGCACGAATGAAAATGGCAGGAGCATCAGCAGGCGCATGGCTATCGTCCCAGAATGATGGAGTTTGGATTGCGTTCGATGGTGCGGGCCAGGCTCGTGAGTGCCTCGGCGGCGCGTTCAATCTCGCGCAACGCTGAGGAGGTCTGCCGCGCAAATGTGCTGTCTCCGTCATATTCAGAAAGCGTGGCCTGCGCCTGCCCCAAAGTGGCGTTAAGACGATCAACGAGGATGGGCAAATCATCGGCCGCGTCTTCAATGGCTGCGGCGGCGTCTCGGGCGGAGGCCATGGTTTCGTTGGCGCTGTCGATCAGACCGCCCTGGCGCAACTCAGCAATCGCGGCTTGGGCTTCGCCCAGCGCCCCTGACAGCGCCGTCGGAAGATCGGCATCGCTTGTATCGTTGAAAAGCTGCGAGGCGCTGGCAAGGATGGCTTCGAGCTCAGCGGCAAGCTGATCGAGACGCACGGCTTCCGCATTGGCGGCGATCGTATCGATGCGCGTCACGAGCTGTGGTACACCGGCAACCGCAGCCTCCACAGCGCTTGCGGCGTCGGCGGCCTCGGTGAGGGCGGCATCAAGCGCACCCGCCGTATCGGCTTCGGTAAGGCTCGCCAAAAGCTCTGCAAGGTTTTCCACTGCGGTCCCGGCTGTGGCGGGCAAGGCCTGCAACGCGTCAGAGCTCGCGAGGATCCGCGCCTCGCTCGCCAGCCCCGTGGCCTCGTCCAAAAACGCGTCGACGGGCAGCTCCCGCGCAACGGCGACAAAGGCCTCAACCTCTTCAAGCAGCGAAGGCACCCCCTGCAGCGCGGCGTTGGCGGCCTCGGCCGCAAGCCCCACCTCGTCAAGCGCTGCCAAGAGCCGCTCGACGGCCCCGGCCTCCCGCAGCTCTTGAAATATCGCCCGCAAGTCGGCGCTTGCGCTTTGGAGGTCTGAGACGAGTTGCGTGAGTTCTCCCGGCAGGGCCTGCACCTCCTCAGATCCGATCACACCGCGCGCGTCTGACAAGAGCCCCCGGATCTCACCGGGTGTCTCTTGCAGATCCGGGCTCGAGACGAGGGCTGTAGCGCCGTTGAGAAACGCGATCGCACTGTCGAGCAGCCCCTCGATATCGAGCTGGTTGAAGCGGTTGAACACGCCTTCCGCGGTTGCAGACACGTCAGAGACGGCGCTTTCGGTGATTGGAAAGACTGGAAAGGGAACCGCGTCCCGCTGAAGCTCCGCCGCGGGGAGCGTGGGATCGGTGATGAACTCAACCTTGAGGCCGCCTGTCAGGATCGAGGCGGAGGCAAGTCGCGCGCGCAGACCTTGCTCCACCCGCTCCGACAGGAAATCGATCGCTTCGTCCTGGGAGATCTGCCCGCCGAGGCCGAGCCGCGAAGGCGCAATCTCGATCGTGGCAAGTAGCCGGACGCGGCCGTCACCGAAACGCTCCTGATCGACGATGCCTGTCACGTTGACGACCTGCCCCAAACGGATGCCCCGCCACTCGACCGGGGCCTCGGCCACGAGGCCGCTCACGTTCTCATTAAAGAGCATAGAGAGCGTCACGGTGCTTCCGTCGTTCTCCTCGAAAATCGAGCTTCGCGCGCTGGCTTCGTCGGGGAAGACTTCATAGACAAGGCCGGACCGCACCGGCTCCCCTCCGGACACGAGCGTGTCAAAGGTGATGCCCCCCGCGATAAGAGAGGCCAGCGACGAGAAATCGAGCGCGGCTCCGTTGGGTCCGATGGACAGGCTGAAACCTGACGCATCCCAAAACCGTGTCGCTGTGGAGACGAGCCGGTCATGGGGCTCAAAGATGATCGCATTGGCGAAAACAGAGCGGCCGTCGCGGCTGATCCGGGCGGGTCCTAGACGGCCAACTTCGATGCCCTTAAATGTGATTGGCGTGTTTTCCGCGAGACCTGATGGTCGCGTTGAGCGCAGTTCGATGACAACGCCTTGACGGTACGCGCGCAAAAGCGGGGCTTGCTCAAGGCCTATGAACTCGGTGACGAGGTCACCCCTCTCTGTGTCCCACGTCCCCTCGATATAAACCCCCGACAAAACCGTCTCGAGGCCGGTCACGCCGCTTGTTGTGACTTCTGGCTGCACAACCCAAAACGCCGCGTCCCCATCGATGAAGGGGGCGACATTCTGATCCACGCGCACGTCTACGAGCACGCGTGTGAGATCATCGTTGAACGCCACGTTTTCCACGAGACCAACGACAACGTCCCGAAAGCGCAACTCCGTCTCTTCCGGCAAAATGCCGGACGCATCCTCAAAGGATATTCGGATAAGCGGGCCGCGATCGCGGTAGGTATTGATTGCCACAACGAGCGCGACAACGACGGCAGCAATTGGCACGAGCCAGACGAAAGAGGCTCCACGCAACGGGTTGCGCGCACCGCTGTCACGCTTGGGAACCTGGGGAATGTCGTGGTCGGTCACGCGCCGTCTTTCGCTTCGTCAGCTTCAAGCCGGTCCCAAATCAATCGGGAATCAAAGCTCTGCGCCGAGAACATCGTAAATATCACCGACAGCGCGAAGGCCAGCGCGGCGATATCGGGATTGATGCTGGCGGCAGTGTCGAGTTGCACGACAGCAGAAAGGATCGCCACCACGAAGACATCGATCATGGACCAGCGGCCGATGTATTCGACGATCTCGTAGACGAAGAAGCGGCGGCTGGGGCTCCAATTCGCGCCCCGCTGCACCGACAGGGCGAGGTAGGCAATGGCGAAGAACTTGGCGAGCGGGATGAGCACGGACGCCACGAGGATAATGATTGCAATCCCGTAGGAGCCGTAGGCCGCAAGCTCCAGAGCCCCCCCAATGATCGTTTCATTCGACGTCTGGAGGAGCGTCTTCGTCTCCAGCATGGGATAAAGGTTTGCCGGTATGTAGGCGAGGATCCCTGCAACCCACCAAGCCCATACGCGCTGGAGGCTTGCGTGGTCCCGCGAGACGAGTTTTGCCCCGCAGCGACCACAGATGTCCTGCTCTATCGGCCAGACGCGCCCGCAGGTTCGGCAACCGACGAGCCCCTTGGATCGCGCGGTGACCGTTGGCGCATTTGGTGGCCCGGCCTTCATCTCTCAAGCGCCCGCCACACGGACCACGCGTCCATGATGAGGTCCTGGATGACGACAAAGATCACCACGATCACAAACATCCAAAACGCAACGCCAATCTCGACCCGCGCCAAGTCACCGAGCTTTACGAGCGAGACAGCGCAGCCGATGACGAAGATCTCGACCATGGACCAGGGCTTGAGAGACTGCGAAAGACGAAACGCCCCCCGCGCGCCGGGTAGCGCTCTGAAGTCGAAGACCAGTGGAGCAATCGTGTAGAGCGTCAGGCACAGCCGCAAAAGCGGAAGTCCCGCGATAAGCGCGACGACCGCAAGTGACAGAGCAAACATCGGCCCGCCAGCGAACGCCCAGGCGGTGTCAAGGATCGTGGCACCGTTGGAAAAGCCGAGCCGGCTGATCTCCATGAAGGGGAGAAAAAGCGCCGAAACCAAAAGGATCACAGCCGCGAGCGACAATGCAACGATCATCAGACCGGCGTCCTTGCGCCGGGACAGGAGCGATCCGTGGCATCGCAGACAGGCCGCACGCTCCCCTTTTTCCACGTCACCGACGGCATAAAGCGCGTCGCAGTGAGGGCATGCGATCAGGTGCGCGAGGGACTCGTCTTTGGCGTTGGGGGCGTCAGCCATGGCGGCCAAAATAAATATCTCGCACGGCGCGGCAATCGCCTATTGCTTCGCCCCCCAAACGAGACTGCGCCACATTCCTCAGGGAAGCCGCGCCCTATCGATGAATTTCTTGAGCGCAAACCGCGAGCGGATCGCACGAATACCGGGGACCTTGGTGAGCCGCGTTTGCAAAAAGACTTCGAATTCCTCGAGGCTCTCCACCACGACTTCCAGCAGAAAGTCCTGACCCCCGGTGATAAGGGTCCCGGTTACAACCTCCTCAAAGCGTGCGACGTCTCGCTGGAAACGGTCGACGCTTTCACCGTCTTGTCGCTCAAGCTCCACGCTGACGAGCGCCGTGATGCCAAAGCCCGCCACACGTCTATCGATGCGCGCGACATAACCCGCGATAAGCCCGCTTTTCTCAAGCCGGTCGAGGCGACGCTTACAGGGCGTCGGTGAGAGCCCGACCTTTTCAGCGAGTTGAACGAGCGAGATGCGTCCATCCTCGCTCAGAGCATGGAGAATCGCGCGATCCGTGTCATCAGTGGTGATTTTCATTCCTAATTTCATCTCATGTAGTGTTTTTCCCTATATATACCCTGAAATAGGAGCCAAAGACGACTTTTATCACCTCCGATAGCCGATATCCTCCTTGGCACGACGCGCCACGCCCCAGATGCGGCCCGCACCTTCAAGGAAGAGAATGACGGATACGCCCGCCCCCCTTGAGCTGCACGTGCCCGAGCCGGGATGCCGGCCAGGGGATGTGCCTGACTTTTCCAGCTTCGAGATCCCGCGCGCCGGCGCCGTGCCATGCCCGCCCCTAGATGTGGACCCAGACGACATTCGCGATATGGCCTTTTCCATCGTGCGCGTTCTCAACAAGGACGGACACGCCGTCGGAGACTGGGCTGGTGGGCTGAAGCCAGACGCGTTGCGGGCCGGGCTGCGGAATATGCTCACGCTCCGTGCTTTTGACGCGCGCATGCTCACAGCGCAGCGTCAAGGCAAGACGAGCTTTTATGCGCAGCATCTCGGCGAAGAAGCGGTGTCCTGCGCCTTCGCCAAAGCCCTTGCGCCTGGGGACATGAACTTCCCCACCTATCGGCAGGCAGGGCTTCTCATCGCCTCGGACTACCCGCTCGAGACGATGATGAACCAGATTTTCT
>JBCBME010000054.1:0-10596 GCA_039822945.1 Pseudomonadota bacterium | reverse complement strand
CAAGAGCATGCAGGTGAGGACGACGAGGGGCGCGAAGCCCTGGCTCGTGACCCACTCCGCCAGCGCCTGGGGTGCCTGGGTGATGGCGAGGAAGGAATTGAAGAGCGCGGCCCCGAAGACGATGAAGAAGATCATCGCCGTGGCCTGCGCGGTGCCGAGAATGCTCTCCTTGATGCCCTCCCATGTCAGCTCCCGCGTCCAGAGCCCGTAGAGCCCGGTGAGGACAGCGCCGACAGCCGCCCCCTCCGTGGGGGTAAAGAGCGCGTCCGGGCCCGGATTGGACCAATCCCAATCCCCCGCGATGCCGTACATCACGAGGCCAAAGATGACGAAGACGGGCCAGGTTTGCGCGAGGCTCTTCATCCGCTCTGCGTAGGGCACGCGGTCGGCCTGATCGGCGGCACCCGGGCGGATGCGCACGTAGATCGCCACGGTCAGGATGTAGCCGAGGGCCGCGATGATGCCGGGGATGAGCGCTGCGATGAACATCTTCACGATATTCTGCTCGGTCAGGATCGCGTAGATCACGAGGATGATCGAGGGCGGGATGAGGATCCCGAGCGTCCCGCCTGCGGCGAGCACGCCCGTGGAGAGGCTGTCCGAGTAGCCGCGTTTCCTCATCTCAGGGAGCGCCACTTGCCCCATGGTGGAGGCGGTCGCGAGCGAGGAGCCGCAGACCGCCCCAAACCCCGCGCAGGCGCCCACGGCGGCCATGGCCACCCCGCCCTTCCTGTGCCCGAGCCAATCCTGCGCAGCCTTGAAGAGCGCGCCAGACATGCCCGATTTCGTCGCAAACTGCCCCATGAGCAGAAAGAGCGGCACGATGGAGAGCGAATAGGAGGAGAATGTGTCGAAGGTGAGCGTCTTCATCTGCGCGAGCGGCGCCG
The DNA here is from genome assembly GCA_039822945.1 of Pseudomonadota bacterium. Taxonomy (GTDB): domain Bacteria; phylum Pseudomonadota; class Alphaproteobacteria; order Rhodobacterales; family Rhodobacteraceae; genus Shimia_B. Next base: position 9,709 of record JBCBME010000054.1, on the reverse strand, counting down.
TGGGCGAGCCCCGCACGATCCAGACCCCGATGAACCCCGTCAGCGCCATGGCCACGGCGATGGGCACGCGGGCAAAGATCGCGAGGAGCATGAGGCCGAAGCCCGCCAGCGCCAATTCGATGCCGCTCACTGCACCTCTCCCCGCGCGAGGCGGTTCCAGCTGCGCCAGACGGTATAGGCGGACACTAGAAAGAACGCGACGGCCCCGATGAGGGCGAGGCCGTAGGGGATCCAGATCGGGATCTCGAGCTCGTAAGTGGTCTCGGGAAAGAACGGCTTGAAGCCCATGGAGAGGCGGTCCCGCCAGGGGTCTGAGAAGTAGGGGAACTTCTCCCCGAAGCCGAGATAGAAGCGCCACATGATCACGAAGGCCGCCATCGCGATGAGCGCGTCGCCCAGAAAGGCGGTGAGACTGCGACCCCGCGCGGGGAGGCCGTTGGTGAAGATGTCGACGGTGACGTGCCCGCGCATGAGCTGACACCAGGGGAGGAACGCGAAGACGGCGATGCCGACGCCCGCCTCTGTCAGCTCGTAGTCGCCCGCGATGGAGCGGATCGGGCCGGTATTGATCCAGCGCCCGATGATGGAGGCCAGCGTGATGAGCGCGATGGCCACGAGGATGGCCCCGCCCAGATAGGCCAGCGTGCGCGCAAGGCTATCCGCCCAGCGACCCACGCGCATCTCCATGTTCGGAGCGATCTCCACCCTGCCCTCTCCCTAACTGGTGGCGCGGCGTCTAGCGCAGCCCGGGGCCCGCACGCAACGCCAGACATGCAAACGGCGCGAGGAGGCCCCGCGCCGCAGCATCATGTCATGGGGTTACATTGCGTCTGAGTATTTCGCCACGAGCTCTGTCGCGAAATCCACCATCTCTTGACCCGGCAGGCCCTTGGCGGTGACCTCCTCGATCCAAGCTTGCGTCTGGGCCGCGCCAATGGCGCGGATCTCGTCTAGGATGGCGCCGTCGAGAGTATGGACCTTGTTGTCGGTGCCTCGGACCACTTCGAGCCCGCGCACGTCGCCGTCATCCATCGCCTTGCCTGCCATTGCGGAGGCTTCGAGCCCGGAATTGGCGTCGATGATGGCTTTGAGATCATCGGGCAGCGCGTTGTAGCTTTCGAGGTTCATCCCCCAGATGAAGAACGTGTTGTAAAGCGTCCTGTCGCCGCCGATTTGCGTGTGGCTGTCGGCAAGTTCGTGCACCTTGAGCGGTGGGACGATCTCGAAGGGGATGACGCCGCCATCGACGACGCCCTTGGAGAGCGCCTCGGGGAAGGCCGGCACGGGCATGCCCACGGGCGAGGCGCCAAGCGTCTCGAGGAGCTGGTTGGCCTGTCGCGACGGGCCGCGGAGCTTGAGCCCATCGAAATCGGCGAGCGTCATCACCGGCGGGCCTTTCTTGTGGATGATGCCCGGCCCGTGGAGGTGCACGGCGATGAGTTTGACGTCCGCCATGCGGTCCATCACGTAGCGCTCGGTGAATTCCCACGCGGCTTTCGAGGATTGTTCGGCGCTGAGCGAGGCCATGAAGGGCAGCTCGAAGACCTCTGTCTCCGGGAAGCGGCCGGGCGTGTAGGCGGGCAGTGCCCAGCCCCCGTCGATCACGCCGTCACGGATCTGGTCATAGAGCGCGGGCGGCGCACCGCCTAGCTGCATGGCGGGATAAAGCTCCACCTTGATGCGGCCGTCGCTGTCGGCCTCGATCTTTTCGGCCCAAGGCGCCATGAAGCCCGCGGGCACCGAGGCTTGCGGGGCGAGAAAGTGCTGAAACCGCAGCGTGACCTCCTGCGCGAGGGCAGCACTTGCCGTGAGGCCCGCGGCAAAGACGCCAGCGAGGCTCGCTTTCAGGAACTGTTTCATGTGGTCCTCCCATTTTATGCAAGGACTAGAGCGTGGCGGCGATGTCGGGGCAAGGCAAATTTCGGTGTGCTTGGTGGGGTCGGGGCGGCCTCCGGCGGAAGTATTTCGAGACAGAAGAACGGGGCGCGGCACCTTGGCGTGGCCCGCGCAGTTGGGCTTGACGGGCTGGGCCTGCCGTGGCCAATGCGGGGCCATGATCTGGCTCGAGCGATACCGTTGCGCCGGGGCGCGCCGCCCATGAGCGCGGATGCGTCTGATCGGGCGATTTCCGCGCGTCTTGAGGATCTTGCGCGGGAGGCCGGTGAGGGCTCCGTCACGCTCGATTGGGTGCTGGGGCAGTTCAAGGAGCGGGCCTTCGGGCTTTTTCTTTTGATCCTCGCACTGCCCTGCTGCATCCCGTTTCTTTACGGCATTCCACAGGTGGTGGCGCTGCCGCTCATGTTTGTCTCCTTTCAGGTGGTGATGGGCCGTGAGGTGCCGTGGTTGCCCGCGCGGTTGGCGGGCCGGGAAGTGAGCGCGGCGGGGCTGGCGAGCCTTGCGGCGCGGGCGGGCCCGTGGCTCCGGCGCATCGAGGCGGTGAGCAAGCCGCGGCTCGTGGCGCTGACGCGGGCGCCGGCGGATCGTATCGTGGGGGCGGCGCTCGTTCTTTTTAGCGCGTCCATCCTTGTTCCGCTTCCGGGGACGAACTCGGTGCCCGGACTTGCCGTCGTGATCGTGGCGATGGGGCTGTTGCAGCGCGACGGGATCCTCGTGATCCTGGGCTCGCTGCTCGGGACGGCGTGGATCGCCTCTCTCATCTTTGCAGGGGCTAGTCTTGTGAGCCTTTTGCGCGGTTGGATCGGGGTATGATGCGTCTTGTCATCGTAGCAGCTTTGGGATCGGCGGCGCTGCTGGCGGGGGCTTTTGTCTTTCAGGCGCTTGGCTATGCACCCTGCAAAATGTGCTATTGGCAGCGCTACCCCCATGCGGTGGCGGCGGGTATCGGGCTTCTTTTCCTTGCTGTGCGGTGGCGGCTTTTGCCGTGGCTTGGCGCTCTGGCAGCTGCCGTGACGGGGGCGATTGGGGCCTATCATTCGGGCGTGGAGCAGCGCTGGTGGCCGGGGCCGTCAAGCTGCTCTGGCGGCGGAAGCGGGCTTGGCGGGCTGACTGGAGATGCGCTTTTGAGCACGGATGTGCTCGATCGCGTGGTGATGTGCGATGAAATCAGCTGGCAGTTCGTGGGACTTTCCATGCCCACCTGGAACGCTGTGCTGAGCTTTGCGCTGGTGGCGGTCTGGATCGTGGCGGCGCGCCAGAGCGCGGTGCGCTGAGGGTCAATGCAGCGGGAAATCCTGCGGCCCAAACTCCCCGGTCACGTGGCGCCATTCCCCGGGGGCCAGTTTCTTTCGGTGGATGAAGCGGACGGAGTTGAGCGGCCCCTCGATCTCTTCTTGCCAGAACGAGATGAACGCGAAGAGCCTCCGGTGGTCGGGCGCGAGGTCGTAGCCCTGCCAGATGAAGGTGTTGAGCACGGCGGGGTGATCCGGCAGCCCGTAGAAGAACTCCGCCGTGGTGAGACCGTAGCCCCGAAGCAGCATTTCTGTCTCTGTCATGCGCTCTCCTCGGCGGTGTTTTGAAATTCTGCGGGAGATCGTGGAGTTCTGTCAATTAATTCAGCACGTTAGCAGCCCTCGAAGCAGGCTGCCAATTGGCAAAGTGCTAAAAGTTCAGGCTTTGAATTGCACCCTAGATGCAGGGAGTGATATAGTTTGAACAACAAAATCTAGCGGGCACGGAAGCTTAGGCAGAACATGAGCGACGACACCGAAACACCTGAAAACACCGGCGAAACGCCGCCTGAGCGCCCGGCATACGAGGGGCCTTCGATCTCCATTTCCGACGAGATGCGGAATTCGTATCTCGATTACGCGATGTCGGTGATCGTCAGCCGTGCGATCCCGGATCTGCGCGACGGCCTGAAACCCGTGCACCGCCGCATCCTCTATCACATGGATGATAGCGGCTACACGCATGACAAATCCTACCGCAAATCGGCAAAGCCGGTGGGTGAGGTGATGGCCAACTATCACCCCCACGGCGACAGCGCGATTTACGACGCGCTGGTGCGGATGGCGCAGGAATTCTCGATGTCGGTGCCGCTGATCGAAGGTCAGGGCAATTTCGGCTCCATGGACGGCGATAGCGCGGCAGCCATGCGCTATACCGAGAGCCGGCTGCAGAAGGTGGCACGCGCACTGCTAGATGACATCGACAAGGACACGGTCGACTTTCAGGACAACTATGACGGTAAGGAGCGTGAGCCCACCGTCCTGCCTGCCCGCTATCCCAATATCCTCGTCAACGGGGCCGAGGGGATCGCGGTGGGTATGGCGACACGCATCCCGCCCCACAACCTGGGTGAGGTGATCGACGCCACGCTCGCGCTGATCGAAGACCCGGATCTGAGCTCCGAGCAGCTTATCGAATACGTCCCTGCCCCGGACTTTCCGACGGGCGGCCAGATCCTCGGGCGCTCGGGCGCGCGGAAGGCGTATCTGGAGGGGCGCGGCTCCGTCATTATCCGCGCCAAGACCCGCGTCGAAGAGATCCGGAAGGATCGCTACGCCATCGTCATCGACGAAATCCCCTATCAGGTGAACAAGGCCACCATGATCGAGCGGATCGCCGAGGCCGCGCGGGAGAAAAAGATCGAGGGCATCGCCCATGTGCAGGACGAAAGCGACCGCTCGGGCGTGCGCGTTGTCATCGAGCTGAAGCGTGATGCCACGGCAGAAGTGGTGCTCAACCAGCTTTTCCGCTTCACACCGATGCAGCAGAGCTTTGGTTGCAACATGCTGGCGCTGAATGGGGGGCGGCCCGAGCAGCTGACGCTGCGCCGGTTCCTGACGTCCTTCATCGATTTCCGCGAGGATGTCGTCATCCGACGCACGGCGTTTGAGCTGAACAAGGCGCGGGATCGCTCCCACGTGCTCTGCGGCCTTGCGGTTGCGGTCTCCAACGTCGACGAGGTGGTCGCGACGATCCGGCAATCGGCGGATGCCTCCGCCGCTCGGGAGGCGTTGATGACGCGCCGCTGGCCGGCCTCCTCCATCGAGAGCTACTTGCGGCTGATCGATGATCCGCTCTCCAAGATGAACGATGACGGGACCTATAACCTCACCGAGATCCAGGCCCGCGCGATCCTCGACTTGCGCCTCCAGCGCCTCACCCAAATCGGGGTGAAAGAGGTTACGGATGAACTTGAAGACTTGGCAGCTAAGATCAAGGAATACCTCGCAATTCTGTCATCGCGGGAACGGATCATGGAGATCGTCTCCACCGAGATGAAGGAGGTCCGCGACAACTTCGCCGTGCCCCGCCGCACCGAGATCACCGAGTGGTCGGGCGACATGGACGACGAGGACCTGATCGCCAAGGAAGATATGGTCGTGACGGTGACCCATTCGGGTTACGTCAAGCGTACGCCGCTCTCGACCTATCGCGCGCAAAAGCGCGGCGGCAAGGGCCTCTCGGGCATGTCGATGAAAGACGAGGACGTGGTGACCACGCTTTTCGTCGCCAACACGCACACGCCGCTTCTCTTCTTCACGACCGACGGGATGGTCTACAAGCTCAAGACCTGGCGGCTGCCACTGGGCGGGCGCACCTCGAAGGGCAAGGCCATCGTGAACATCTTGCCGATCCCGGCGGGCGTATCGATAGCCGCGATCATGCCGGTAGACCGTGACGAGGACGATTGGGACGAGCTGCAGGTGGTGTTTGCCACCTCGGCAGGCACGGTGCGGCGCAACGCGCTCTCCGACTTTGCCAATGTCATGCGCAACGGCAAGATCGCCATGAAGTTTGAGGGCGAGCATGAAGAGACAAAGCTCATCAACGCACGCATCGCCTCGAACGAGGATGATGTGATGCTGGTGACGCAATCGGGCCGTGCGATCCGCTTCCGTGCCACTGATGTTAGGGTCTTCAATTCCCGCTCCTCAGTGGGGGTGCGGGGCGTGGCGCTCAAGGGCGATGATGTGGTGGTGTCGATGTCGATCATCCGCCGCTTTGAAGCCGATTCCGATGAACGCGCCGCCTATCTCAAGATGCGCCGCGCCATGGCGGGCATCGCCGATGATGGCGAGACCGATGAGGAAGAGGGCAATGCGGACATGCCGCTGAGCCAGGAGCGCTATGCAGAGATGTCAGCAGCCGAAAACCTGATCCTCACCATCACATCAAGCGGGACGGGCAAGCTCTCCTCCTCCCACGATTATCCGCTGCGTGGGCGCGGTGGTCAGGGCGTGGCGGCGATGGACAAGGCCATGCGCGGTGGTGAGATCATTGCGAGCTTCCCCGTCGATCTCGACGACCAGATTATGTTGGTGACATCGAATGGCCAGTCTATCCGCGTGCCGGTGGACGGGATCTCTTTCCGTTCCCGCGGGGCGGGCGGGGTCAAGGTGTTCAACACCGCAGCGGGCGAGAGCGTCACCTCTGTCGCGTGGATCGCCGAACAGGCCGACGAGGACGAAGACGGCGAGGCCTAGAGCCCGTAGATCCCTTTGAACTTGGCCTCGATGTAGTCGAGGAGCGGCCCCTCCGTGGGGGCGCCCCCAGTGGCGTAGGCGATGGTATCGCGCGGCTCGCGGAGCCCGCCGTGGCGCTGAAGCTTGGCCCCGAGCCAGGACGTGGCCGGGCTTGTGTCTCCCGCAGAGAGGGCCGCGTCGAGGTCCGGGATATCGGCGCGGAGGGCCTCATGCAGGCACCCGGCATAGACGTTGCCCAGCGAGTAGGTGGCGAAGTAGCCAAAGAGCCCCACCGACCAGTGCACGTCCTGCAGGCAACCGTTGGAGGGTTTGTCGACGGCGAAGCCGAAATCCGCCTCAAAGCGCGCATTCCAAGCCTCTTCGAGATCGACAACCGCGAGGCTGCCGTCGATGAGTTGACGCTCCAGATCAAAGCGCAGAAGGACATGGAGGTTGTACTGCACCTCGTCAGCCTCGGTGCGGATATAGCCCTGCGCCACGCGGTTCACGCAGGCGTAGAAGGCCTCCGCGTCGAGGCCGAGATCGCCAAACATCTCTTCCATCTTGCCGTGGAGGAAGCCCGTGAAGGCGCGCCCGCGGCCGAGCTGGTTCTCGTAGATACGGCTCTGACTCTCGTGCACACCCATGGAGACGCCCTGCCCCAGCGGTGTGAGCGCGTAGGCGTCATCGATATTCTGCTCGTAGCTCGCGTGGCCCACCTCGTGGATCGTGGAGTAGATGCAGTTGAAGGGGTCCGTCTCCGAAGTGCGGGTCGTGATGCGCACGTCGTGGCCCGAACCTGAGGAGAACGGGTGCACGGCCTTGTCGATCCGGCCCTTTTGCATGTCATAGCCGAACGCACGGGCGAGCTCGCGGCTGAGCTTCATCTGCTTGCCGGCGTCGAAGGTACCGCTGAGCGCCTTGGGCGCATCGGCCCCGAGGACCGCGTCACGCAGCGCGACGAGACGTGGGCGCATGGCACCGAACATCGCGTCGAGGTCTGCCGCCGTGGTGCCGGGCTCGTAATCCTGAAGGAGCGCGTCGTAGACGTCACCGCCCCCTGCGAGCGCGGCTCCCTCCTCCTGACGCAGTTTCACCACCTCTTCGAGGACAGGAATGAAGGCCGCGACATCCTCATTGGCACGCGCCTCGGCCCATTGGCCCTGCGCGCGGCTCGTGACGCGGGCGATCTCTGCGGCTAGTGCGGCGGGCACCTTGGTGTTGCGCGCGTAGTCGCGGCGCAGGTGGCGGAGCTTGGCCTGACCCACGGCATCGAGGGTGCTGTCGTCGATCTCTCCCAGCCAATCGCCCATCTGGGGCGCGGTGCGGCGGGCATGGAGCACGCCCTCGAGGGCAGCCATCTCCTCCCCCCGTTGCTCGGCGGCGCCGCGGGGCATCATTGTCTCCTGATCCCAGCCCAGACGCCCCTGGATCTGGCCCAGAGCCTGCGTTTCGCGGTCAAAGGCCATGAGGTTTTCGAAGGCTGTCATGTCAGGCATCTCTCACAGAGGATTGGATCGGGTGTCCGGCAAGGAAGGTGGCGTAGATCGTGGCGAGCCACAGCAGGATGGCCACGGCCTGGTGGATCGCGGCGATCCAGAGCGGCGCGCCCATGACGACGGTGGCGATCCCGATCACGACCATGAGCGTGATGAGAAGGCCAATGCGGCCGATGGCTTTCCGTGTCCGCTTATTGGGTGACTTGCCCGCGCGGATGCCGAGATAAATCGCAAAGGCGAAGGCAAAATAGCCCCACATCCGGTGCATGAACTGCACGGTGCCCTGGTTCTCGAAGAAGTTGCGCCAGACGGGCTGCAGATCTAGGCCCGTGGGCGGGAAGAAGGAGTCCTCCATATCCGGCCAGGTCTGGTAGACGCGGCCCGCATCGATGCCGGAGACAAGCGCGCCGATCAGCAGCTGGATAAAGAGGACGCCGGTGAACACACTCAGCAGCGTCGTCAGCCCGCCCTCGCGGGCACGGCGGGCCTGCATGATGTCGCGGTCTGGGCGAGAGAGCTCAGCGATGTAGCGCGCGATAAAGGCCAGGATGATGAAGGCGAGGCCCAGATGGATCGCAAGCCGGTAGGAGGCCACATCGAGCATCGTGCCCGTGAGGCCCGACGACACCATCCACCAGCCGATCGCGCCCTGGATCCCGCCCAGCACCCCGATAAAGACGAGGCGCGGCGTCCAGCCCGTGGGCACCTGACGACGGATCAGGAAATAGGCGAGACCGAGGAACCAGACGAGGCCGATGACACGGCCAAGCTGCCGGTGCCCCCATTCCCACCAGTAGATGACCTTGAACTCCGCCATGGTCATACCGCGGTTCTGCAGCTGGTATTCGGGGATCTGGCGGTAGGCTTCGAGCTCTGCCTCCCATTGTGCGGCCGTCAGCGGCGGGATCGCCCCGCGAATGGGCTCCCACACTGTGATGGAGAGCCCGCTATCGGTGAGCCGGGTGAGCCCGCCCACGATGATCATGCAGATCACAAGCGCCGCGAGCATAAAGAGCCAGACGCGGATCGCGCGCCGTGCGCCCGTGCGCCCCTTGTCGATGACACCGGCGGTCACGCTGGGCTTTTCAGCGGTCTCCACCTCTTCAAAGATCGATCGCGCCATCAGCTGTCCTCCGCTGTCTTGGCGTATTTGCGCACCATCTGGCGCATGATCCCGTGGAAGGTTTGCACGTCAGCGCGCGTTAGCGGCATGCGGCTCCAGAGATTGCGCAGGTTCGTTTTCATGTTGGCGGCCTTGTGGGGCGGGAAGAAGAAACCAGCCTCATCCAGCGTCTCCTCGTAGTGCCGTGCGAGGGCTTCCATCTCTTCTCCGTTGGCCCAATCGCCGCCTTTGGCGCCCTTGGGCTCGTTGATTTCCATGACAATATCTGTGGCAGCGCGCTGCCATTCATAAGCTGTCAGAAGGACGCACTGCGCGAGGTTGAGGGAGAAGAATTCCGGGTTCACGGGCACGGTGATGATGGCATTGGCGCGGGCGACATCGTCGTTTTCGAGGCCGGCGCGTTCGGGGCCAAAGAGGATGGCCACACGCTCCCCCGCGGCGATCTTCTCTGCGGCGATCTGCATGGCGCGCTCCGGGGCATAGACGGGCTTCGTCAGATCCCGCGTGCGCGCGGTGGTGGCAAACGTGTAGGTGCAGTCAGCAACAGCGCCCGCGAGATCGTCGGTCAGGAGCGCGTCATCCAGAAGCCTGCCCGCGCCGGAGGCCATGGCGACCGCCTTTTGGTTGGGCCAGCCATCGCGCGGGGCCACGATGCGCATCCGGTCGAGCCCGAAGTTCCACATTGCGCGCGCGGCCGCGCCGATGTTTTCGCCCAT
>JBCBME010000053.1:0-10752 GCA_039822945.1 Pseudomonadota bacterium | reverse complement strand
CGGGTACCGAACGAGGATCGGGCGCGGCTTTCGGTTCTCATCTCGCTCTTTTTCGCCGCCTCGACGCTTTTTGCGCTCTCTGCAGGTGTGATCCAGAGCGTGGGCGCGCTCACGCTCATCGCGTGGATTGCCGCCCAGCTTCCCGGGCTCGATTACCGCAATCAGGGGACCGGTCGCTCTATGCAGCGCGTGTTTGTCCCGCTTTTTCTGGGTGTGATGGCGCTCCTTATCGCGGCGGCGGGGCTCTTTGAGCTTCGTGACGCGGTCCGCTTTGAGGTGGTCTTTGCCGGTGATACGCGCACCGTTCTTGTGGCGATCGCCGTGGCCGTTTTTGGCTGGGCCATGATGGGGCAGGTGCTCTTGCACATCTGGCTCCTGCACGGCGTGGTGGCACCGGGGCCGAGCCTGCCCCTTCTGCTGCTCGGGGTGCCGCTCCTCGGGCTGAGTGGGCTTTCGGTTTTTGAAGCGCAACTGCCGGGCGTGGCGCCTTGGCTGACCTCTGCCGCTGGCGTGAGCGCCTTCCTCCTTGCGGTCTTTGCGTGCTTCCAAGCCGATATCTTGCGCGTCATGGCCTGCCTCGTGGGGGCTGTTTCGGGGCTCGCCTTCCTTGCCATCAGCCTCGGCGGGTCGGGCGTGGCGATGGCGCTTTTCCTAACGCAGGGCCTCGGGCTGGCGCTTCTGCTCTGGGGCGCGGCGCGTGTTGTGCGTGCCAATGGAGGCGACGGAGATCTCGCGCATATGGGCGGGCGTAAGACGGCGCTGCCCGTGACCTATTTCACGATGCTCATCGGCGCGGCGGGTGTGAGCGGCCTCGGTCTTCCCGTAGTCTATGCGGGCGCCCCTCTTGGCCTTGGAGGCTTTGAGGCCATGGGCGTTCTCCTGACGCTGGCCGCCAATGCAGGCGCTCTTTGGATCGTCCTGATCACTCTCTTTTTCACAGCGCTCGCTGTCTGGCGGGCCATGCTTTTGTGTTTCCAGGGCGACGCCCGCAAGGCGCTCCCGTCCGAGAGCATCGTCGAAGAACGCGCCACGCGATGGGTGTTGTCGGCGCTTGCGCTTCTCGTGGTCCTGGCACCAGCTCGGATCACGCCAGACGCGGTTGCTGTTCCGGCACCGTTCCTGGCGGCGCCTGCGCTCATCTTTGCCGCGAGCCTGATCGTGGCGGCCGCGCTCTTCGTGTGGCGGCTCGACGGGACGGGGAAGCTGACGCGCGGCCTCGGCGCACCTGGCGAGACGCTTTCGCAGGGCGGCCAAATCGACAAGCTGGCCTCTACGCTCGTGATTGCCCCCGGACAGTGGGTCGGGCGGACACTGGGCCATACGCTCGACGCAGCGCTCCTTGATGCGCTCATGACGCGGTTGGCGCGGGCCCTATTGCCGCCCCTTGCAGGCTGGTGGCACCGGCTGGGATCGGGACGCGCGGCACCCTATGCGCTGACGGCTCTTGTGGGCGTTGTGCTCCTGTCTACAATCGTTGCGATGGTGGGGGCCTGAGGCATGGACAATCTCCTTTCGATCCTCATCTTCACGCCGCTTCTTGCGGGCCTCATTCTCGCGATCTTCCTGCGCGGGGACGATGACGCCGCGCGCCAGAACGCAAAGTGGCTCGCGCTTACCGCGACGGGGGCAACCTTTTTCGTGGCTCTCGCGCTCTTTGTCGGGTTTGAGCCCGCAAATCTCGGCTTCCAGTTTGAAGAAAGCCGCGTCGCGCTTTTTGGCCTCTCCTACCGGCTTGGCGTCGATGGGATCTCGCTGGGTTTCGTGATGCTCACGGCGGCGCTTATGCCCCTCGCAGTGGGCATGAGCTGGACATTGACCGAGCGCGTCAAAGAGTTTGTCATCGCGCTTTTGACACTTGAGACGGCTCTTCTTGGGGCGTTTCTCGCGCTCGACGTGGTGATCTTTGTCTTCTTCTTCGAGCTCGCAGTCATCCCGGCTTACTTGATGGCTGGCCTCTGGGGCCGCAAGGCGAGCGGTGTCTCCGCGCTTAAGGCCTGGCTTTACACGCTGCCGGGCACGGTGCTGATGATCTTTGCGCTCATGGCTATGGCGCGAGAAGCGGGCACCACCGACATTGCCGATCTCTTGCGCCACAATTTTGCTTCCGAGGGGCAGGGCGCGCTCTGGTTGATGATCGCGGCCTCGGTGGCATTGAAGGCGGGCATCTGGCCCCTGCACACCTGGCTCCCGGGCCTTGCGCTGCGCGCGCCGCTCGTCGTGGGGATGCTGATTTCGGTGCTCGTGCTCAAGCTCGGTCTCTACGGGTTCATCCGGCTCTCGCTGTCGATGCTGCCCGCGGGCACGGAGGCTTACGGCACGGTGCTGATGGCACTTGCAGGCATCGGCATCGTGCTGGCCCTGCTCGCGGCCTTTGCAGAAGAGGATCTCGGCCGCCTTCTGGCCTACGTGGCGGTGTCGCAGACAGGGATCGTGGTATTGAGCCTCGTGGCGCGGGGCGGGATGAGCTTCGACGGGGCGACCATGGCGATTGTGAGCCAAGGCCTCGCGCTCGCCGGGCTCTTTGGGCTCGCGCTCATGCTGGAAGAGCGTGGAGGCACGCGTGAGGTCAGCGGATTTGGAGCGCTCAAAGTCCGCATGCCACGCCTTTCGTGGGCGTTCATGATCCTGGTCTTGGCTTTGGCCGGGATGCCGGGCTCCGGCGGGTTTGTGGCTCTTGTCTTGAATGCCCTCGGCGTATTCCCCGTGAGCGTCGCGGCGGCCGTGGTGCTGGCAGTGGGGACTGCTCTGACAGCTGCCCTGGCGCTTGTGCTTTACCGCAAGATCATGTTGGGCGGGCTCGTCAAGGAGACGCTGAAGCTCGTGCCGGATCTCCAGCGGCGTGAGCAGGTGATCGTGGGGCTGATCATCGCGTCGCTCTTGCTCCTCGGCCTGTTCCCAGGCCTCCTTCTTGACCGCACTGCGCCCGCGCTCACCGAATTGGCTAGCCAACTGGCCACACTCCAGTGATGCAGCCGGACATTCGCGTCTATGACGAGCTCGACAGCACGATGGACGAGGCTGCCCGCCAAGCGGCCTCACTGGCTGGGCCAACATGGATCCTTGCTCTCAGGCAGACCTCCGCGCGCGGGCGGCGCGGCCGCGCGTGGCAACATCCCGAGGGAAACTTTGCCGCGACACTCGTGATGCCTGCGCCTGCGCCGCCGGAGGCCGCACTCAGGTCCTTCGTGGCGGCCCTTGCGCTTCATGACGCGCTCGCGGCCTTTGGGGGGGGCGATCTCTCGCTGAAATGGCCCAACGATGTTCTGGTGGGGGGGCGCAAGGTGGCGGGCATTTTGCTCGAGACGTTGCCCGCGCAGCGGCTGGCCATCGGGATCGGCATCAATCTGCGTGAAGCACCGCCTCAGGAGGTGCTTGAGGAGGGGGCAGTGGCACCTGTGGCGCTGGGCCTCGATGCTACTCCCATTGAGGTGCTCGATATCCTTGCCCCGGCTTTCGCGCGCTGGGAGGAGCAACTCGCCACGCTGGGCTTTGACCCGATCCGCGCGGCCTGGCTTCAGCGCGCGGCCCGGGTGGGGGAGCCCATCCGCGCGCGCACTGCACAAAGCACGCTGCACGGTATTTTCGAGACCATCGACATCACGGGCCAACTCGTACTATCCACCGCGCGCGGTCGGCAGCTGATCCCGGCGGCGGAGATCTTCTTCTGAGGGCGGCCCATGCTTTTGTGCATCGATTGCGGCAACACGAATACCGTCTTCTCGATTTGGGACGGCTCGAGCTTTTTGTGCACGTGGCGCACCGCGACGGAGCATCAGCGGACGGCTGACCAGTACTATGTCTGGCTGAAGACGCTCATGACCGTCCAGAACATCGATGTGGAGATCAACGAGGTGATCGTCTCGTCCACGGTCCCGCGCGTCGTCTTCAACCTGCGCGTCTTTGCGGACCGCTACTTTGGCACCCGGCCCTGGGTCGTGGGCAAGCCTGATTGCGCGCTCCCGGTTTATCCGCGCGTCGACGAAGGCACGATCGTGGGGCCGGACCGCCTCGTGAACACGGCGGGGGCCTATGACCTCCATGGCGGGGATCTCATTGTCGTGGATTTCGGCACGGCGACGACATTTGATGTCGTGGACCATGACGGCGCCTATGTGGGCGGCGTCATCTCCCCCGGCGTGAACCTCTCCCTCGAGGCGCTGCACATGGCCGCCGCCGCGCTCCCCCATGTTGACATCACCAAGCCGCAAAAGGTGGTGGGCACCAACACCGTCGCCTGCATGCAGTCTGGTGTCTTCTGGGGCTATGTCGGCCTCATCAAGGAGGTGACGGCGCGGATCAAGGCCGAACGTGAGCGTCCGATGCGCGTGATCGCGACGGGAGGGCTTGCGCCGTTGTTCGAACAGGCAGAAGAGCTATTTGACGCGTTTGAGGACGATCTCACGATGCACGGGCTGACCGTGATCCATCGGTATAACAAGGAAAGCTGAGTGGCCGAGCGACTGATTTACCTTCCCCTCGGAGGCGCGGGGGAAGTGGGCATGAATTGTTATGTCTATGGATACGGGCCCGAGGACGCAGAGCGGCTCATCGTGGTGGATCTGGGTGTGACATTCCCGGACATGGACGGCACCCCGGGGGTGGATCTGATCCTGCCCGACATCTCCTGGCTTGAAGAGCGCAAGGCGATGATCGACGCCGTCTTCATCACCCATGCCCATGAGGATCACGTTGGCGCGGTGGGGCATACGTTTGAAAAGCTCGGCGCACCGATCTATGCGCGCGCGTTCACCGCCAACATCGCCCGGCGCAAGCTCGAAGAATTCGGCGTCGGTCCGGAGGCTGTTACGACCGTCTCGCGCTATCCCGAGGCGGTGGAGACGGGACCATTCAAAGTGAGCTTTGTGCCTGTCTCGCATTCGATCCCCGAAAGTTCCGGTCTTCTGATTGAGACACCGGCAGGGCGCGTCTTTCACACGGGCGACTTCAAACTCGACGCCACACCGGGGGTCGGAGAGCCCTTCGAGCCCGAGCTCTTTGAGGAGATAGCCAAGGGCGGGATCAAGGCGCTGATTTGCGATTCCACCAATGTCTTTTCGCCCCATGAGGGTCGCTCAGAGGCCAGCGTGGGCCCCGAGATTGAAAAGCTCGTGTCTGAGGCCGAGGGCATGGTGGTGGCGACGACGTTTGCCTCCAACATCGCCCGCGTGAAGACGCTGGCCGAAGCAGGAGAGCGGTCCGGGCGCTCCATCTGCCTGCTCGGGCGCGCGATGCGGCGCATGGTGGAGGCTGGCGTTGAGACGGGTGTGCTGACCGATTTCCCCAGCACGGTCACGGCCGAGGATGCGCTCGATATTCCCCGCGGCAATCTCATGTTGCTCGTCACCGGCTCGCAGGGGGAGCGGCGCGCGGCGTCAGCCCAGCTCGCCAATGGCAAGTATCGGGGCCTCACGATGAAAGAAGGGGACACGTTCCTCTTCTCGTCGAAGACGATCCCCGGAAACGAGCGCGGCGTGATCCGGATCATTAACGCGTTTTCCGAGATGGGCGTCGACGTTGTCGATGAACATAGCGGCGGGCACTACCACGTGTCGGGTCATGCCAACCGGCCCGATCTGGAACGGATGCATGGGCTCATCGATCCGGCCTTCGTGGTACCCATGCACGGTGAGCACCGCCACTTGCGCGCCCATGTGAAGCTTGCCGAAGCCAGCGGGCGGACGAGCGCGCTGGCCGTGAACGGCACGATGCTTGATCTCGCGGGCAACGCGCCGCGCGTGGCAGGCTACGTGGAGACCGGGCGCACGTATCTTGATGGGTCGGTGCAGGTGGGCGCGATGGACGGGATCGTGCGCGACCGCATCCGTATGGCGCTGAACGGGCACGTGATGGTAAGCGTGATCCTCGAAGACGACGAACCCGTGGGAGAGCCGTGGTGCGAGCTCATGGGCCTTGCCGAGACGGGGACGTCAAACGCGCCCCTCGCCGATGTTCTGGAAGAAGATCTGGGTCAGTTCCTCATGCGTGCATCCGCCAAGACACTGAAAGACGACGATAAACTCGAAGAAGAGCTTCGCCGCATCACGCGCAACACCGCGCAGTCAGAGATCGGGAAAAAGCCCGAAGTGACCGTGGTACTCTCGAGGCTCGGCTGATGGGGGCGGGCGGCAATGACGGCGGCACGGGCCAGTTCTTCCTGGGCCTCGTGATGATCGTGGCGGGCGGCTATCTCCTGCTCAACAATATCATCGTGCGCCCGACCTTTGGCCTCGGCATGGGGCTTTTCAGCGCTGGTGGCGTGACGGTGACGACGGGGATGGTGCTCATCCCCTTCGTCTTTGGCGTGGGCCTCATCTTTTACAACAGCCGAAACTGGCTGGGATGGGCGCTCGCGGCGGGCTCGATCATCGCGATGGTGGCGGGTGTAATCGCCTCCATCCGGCTGCAGTTCACCGGCATGTCCGTCTTTGACCTGCTCGTCATCCTGATCCTGCTCTTTGGCGGGATCGGGCTCTTTTTCAGGTCTTTGCGCGCGCGCTGACGCAGGCCGGGTTCAGGCGGCTGCGTCGCTCGCGATACGCTCTTCAAAGCTTTTGGCAATAAAGTCGGGCATGTGGTCACCCATGCCTTTGGGCGTCGGGCCTCTGTCTTCGCCACGTCCGCGGCCACGGCCCCCACGGGAGCGGCCACCGCTCTCCTGCGGTTTCTCCTGCCTGCGGTCCTGTGGCGGCGGCGCATCCGCTTCGACCTCTGCGGCGACGGATGCGGTTTCCGACTTTCTGGAGCGGGGCCGGCTGCGCTTGGGCTTTTCGTCCTGGGGCGTGTCACTTGTGGCCTCGGCAGGGCTCGCCTCACCGACGGTGGTCTCGCCTTTGAGCGGGTTGTCGAGGCGCGGGATCTCGTGGGTCACGAGCCGTTCGATATCGTCGAGGTTCTTTTCGTCGCGCGGCACGCAAATCATCATTGCCGTCCCGGACCGACCTGCGCGGCCTGTGCGCCCGATACGGTGCACGTAATCCTCGGCATGGGAGGGCACGTCGTAGTTGAAGACGTGGCTACATTGGGGATGTCGAGCCCGCGTGCTGCGACGTCAGAGGCCACCAGCAGCTTGAGCGATCCATCCCGGAAGCCGTCGAGCGTCTTCATGCGAAAGGACTGGTCAAGGTCGCCATGGATGGCGGCAGCGTCATAGCCGTATTTCTTCAGCGATTTCGCGGTGATATCCACATCTGTCTTGCGGTTGCAGAAGATGATGGCGTTGGTGAGCTTTTCACCCTCCGCGTCGATCATGGTCCGCAGGAGCTTGCGCTTCTCAGAGCTTTCACGGTCCTTCCGGGAGGCTTTGAACATCACGACGCCCTGCGTGATGTTTTCGCCAGTCGTGGCGGCGCGCGCCACTTCGACCTTCGCCGGGTTGCTCAGGAAGGTGTTCGTGATCCGCTCGATCTCCGGCGCCATGGTGGCCGAGAAAAAGAGCGTCTGGCGCGTGAAGGGGGTCAGCGAAAAGATCCGCTCGATATCGGGGATGAAGCCCATGTCGAGCATACGGTCGGCCTCATCGACGACCATCACCTGCACGCCCGTCAAAAGGAGCTTGCCGCGCTCGAAGTGATCAAGGAGGCGACCGGGGGTCGCGATCAGCACGTCAACGCCGCGGTCAATCAGGGCGTCCTGTTCCTTAAAGCTCACCCCGCCAATAAGGAGTGCTTTCGTGAGCTTCGTGTATTTCGTGTAGGTGTCGAAGTTTTCGGCCACCTGTGCAGCGAGCTCGCGCGTCGGGGCCAGAACGAGGGAGCGGGGCATGCGCGCCCGGGCCCGGCCACGCCCGAGGAGCGTGATCATCGGCAGCGTGAAGCTGGCGGTCTTGCCCGTCCCCGTTTGCGCGATCCCGAGGACGTCGCGGCCCTCGAGGGCAGGGGGGATGGCGCCGGCCTGAATAGGGGTTGGCGCTTCGTAGCCCGCTTCCGCAATGGCTTTGAGGACCTTGGAGTCCAGGTTCAGATCATTGAATTTTGTCATCAGCGTCCAGTTTTGGGGAGGTCCCAGATGGTTGGGCGCTGTCCACAATCACGCCCGGCGTCGTGCAAACCGTGCGTTTGCTGCGCTGCAGATAGACGAAGGAAGGCCCGCCGTCAAATCACGTGGTCAGTAGGCCGCATCTCGAGCACGCGTCTTTGCGGGTCAACTCAAGGGTTTGGCACCGACCAGCTTGAACATCTGGTAGGTGTCGGGGTCGCTGATCAGCTCAAGATCGCCCGTGACCTTTATGCGCGAGAACTCTTCGACCGCGGGCATGGTGCTTTCAAGAATGACCTCGAGCACCGGCGCATAGCCTGATCCCGTCCCGCAAAACGGGCAATTCTCCGGGTCCTGGACGAGGATAAAGGCAGAGATTTCCGGCTCGGCCAGGATGGGCACCACGTAGCCCTCGATCTCGAAGTCTGCTGCTGCGGCGCGCAGGGGTTCAGGGAAGGTCTTCACTGCCATCCAGCGATCATTCTCGATCTTCTCGGCGACGGTGGCCATGTTCAGCAGGTTCCACGCGGCATCGGGATCGTAGAGCTCTGCAGCCACGACGCTCGCGGAGGCCGCAGCCATTGTGAGCGCGAGGGCGCTGAGCGTTGCCTTAAGACGGGATACTGCCATCGAGAAAGCCTCTCCAAAGGGCCTTTCTCCTTATCTCTCAAACTCGGGCTCACCGCGCAAGGCCCCGACGCTGCGCCTTCAGAGCTTCTCGCGCAATACCGCCAGCCGATGAAAAACCGTGCGGTCATCTGCATTCAGGGCGTCCATGAGCGTGAGCGCGATGGGACGCAGTGTGGGGCCCGCTGCATCTGCCGTCTCCCAGACATAAAGCATGAGGTTGTGATCGAGATCGCCCTTCCGCAGTGCAAAGATATCCTGGTCGAGCGCCAGTCTGTCGGCCTGCCTCGCCCTGCGGGGGAGGTGGCGTGCCGGGTCAGCGCCGGCATAGACGCGCTCGCTGTCGGTGAGCTTCAGTGTGTTGAAAAGGACAGCGATGGCGAGGCCTGCACGCCTGTCCTCTTCAGTCTCTCCGATGTCTCGGAACGTGGCCGCGGCCGAGATCAGCCAGCGGTAGGACAGCGTCTCAAGAAGCCAGCCCCCTTCCTCCCGCCAGAGCCGGTGAAAGAGCGCATGGACAGGCGCGGGCACGGGCTCACGACGGGCACAGGCGATCAGAAATGCGTGGAGCCAATGAAGCGCTGGCGCATTGGCGAATTCAGCCGAGAGGCGCGCAGCCTTGGGCAGTGCATGGTTTGACGGCTTACCAGCAGCGATAATGGGCGCGGTGTCACTCTCTTTCCACTCGGCCAGCTCGACAGTCGCGGGGGGAAGGATCTCTTCCCAACCCTCGTACTGCGCCCGTCGGCCCGCAGTGCGCGCGCGCAGCGCGCCTAGGCCACCCGGGAAGGCCCCTCGCGCCATGTCAGACCATCATTTCCTTGGTGGCTGAGAGCTTGAGGTCGGGATGGTCGCGCTCCACACGGTCGATGTCCCACTGCAGGCGGGTGAGAAAGACGGTATCGCCGTCATTGTCGCTGGCCATGTGCTGCTTGTTCGTCTGCGCGAAGGCGTCCACCTTCTCCTTGGGCCCATGGACCCAGCGGGCCGAGGTGAATTGCGATGGCTCAAACCGCACGGGCAGGCCGTATTCCATCTCAATGCGGGAGGAGAGCACCTCGAACTGGAGCTGGCCCACGACGCCCACAACGAACCCTGACCCGATCATGGGCTTGAAGACCTTGGCCGCGCCTTCCTCGGCGAACTGCATCAGCGCCTTCTCGAGATGCTTGGTCTTCATCGGGTCGCCGGAGCGGACGCCCTGCAAAAGCTCAGGCGCGAAGGAGGGGATGCCCGTCACCTTCAGCGCTTCGCCCTCGGTGAGCGTATCGCCGATGCGCAGCTGTCCGTGGTTTGGGATCCCGATGATATCACCGGCCCAAGCCTCCTCGGCGAGCTCACGGTCGGAGGCGAGAAACAGGACGGGGTTTGAGACCGCCATGGGCTTTTTCGTGCGCACATGGGTGAGTTTCATCCCGCGCTGGAAGTGACCCGACGCCATCCGTACGAAGGCCACGCGATCCCGGTGCTTGGGATCCATGTTCGCCTGAACTTTGAAGACAAAGCCGGACACCTTTGTTTCCTCAGGAGAAATCTGTCTTGGCTCCGCGCTTTGCGGCTGCGGTTCGGGGCCGTAGCGCCCGATGCCGTCCATCAATTCTTTGACGCCGAAGGAATTGATCGCCGAGCCGAACCAAATTGGGGTGAGCGTCCCCTCAAGGAGCGCTTTGGGGTCAAGCGGTGGCAAAAGCTCCCGGGCCATCTCAACTTCCTCAAGGAAGTTTTCGAGGAGCTCAGCAGGGACGTGCTCCGCGAGCTTTGGGTCATCGAGCCCCTCGATCTTGACGCTTTCGGCGATCTTGTTGCGGTCCGCGCGATCCATGAGTTCGAGGCGGTCGCGCAGCAGGTCGTAGCAGCCGATAAAATCCCGCCCGCGCCCAATGGGCCAGGCCGCGGGCGTGACATCGATGGCCAGGTTTTCCTGGATCTCGTCGATGATCTCAAAGGTATCGCGGCTTTCGCGATCCATCTTGTTGCAAAAGGTCAGGATCGGAAGGTCGCGGAGGCGACAGACCTCAAAGAGCTTTTGCGTCTGGCTTTCGACGCCCTTCGCCCCGTCGATGACCATCACCGCTGCGTCGACGGCTGTGAGCGTGCGGTATGTGTCTTCCGAAAAGTCCGAGTGGCCGGGCGTATCCACGAGGTTGAAGC
>JBCBME010000052.1:0-10993 GCA_039822945.1 Pseudomonadota bacterium | reverse complement strand
GCGAGGGCCGCAGCATTCGCCTGCGCGCGCTCGAACCGGAGCGGAAAGGACAAGAGCCCCCGCTCCGTGAGCCAACAATCAAACGGGGCCGCCGTCATGCCCCAGGTATGCGAGAGGATGTGGAGCCGCTCTGTCACGGCCGGCTCTCGCGCCGCGACCCAGCCAAGCATGGCATCCGAGTGACCCGCGAGAAACTTCGTCACGGAATGGAGCACGATATCCACGCCGTGCTCGAAGGCCTTGAACCCCACGGGCGTGGTGAATGTGTTGTCGAGGATCAGCGTGATACCGCGATCTGCACAGAGCGCTGCCAGGCCGGTCATGTCCGCGATGCGCAAGGTGGGGTTCGCCACCACTTCGAGGAGCATTGCCTTGGTGTTGGGGGTGATCACCGCTTCGGCGTGCGCCACATCTGTGGGATCAAAGAGCGCCGAAGTGATCCCGAGGCGCGGAAGCTCCTCCTCCATCAGGCGCAGTGACCGGCCATAGAGCTGGTTCGAGCCCACCACGTGATCCCCAGCCTTCAGGCAACTGAGAAGCGCGAGCGACACCGCAGCCATCCCCGAGCTTGCCATCACGCCGCCCTCGGCCCCCTCGAGCGCGTCGATCATCGCTGCAGTCGTTGTGGCGTTTGGATGCCCCTCCCGTGAATACGTGTAGCCCGACTGATCGCGGTAGATGGCATCAAGCGACGACGGGGTCTCGGTCGCATAAACCACTGATTGCTGGAGCGGGCTGACGAGCGGGCGTCCCTCAAAACGCGGTGATGGGCGCCTCATTGCGGATCGAGCCCGTCGCGAAAGCGGCGCATGTTTTCCTGATAGCCCAACGCGGAGACGGCCAGCATCTGGATCGCTGCAGCATCGAGCGTGCGGACAACCTTGCCCGGCGCGCCCATCACGAGCGACCCATCCGGGATCTCCTTGCCCTCGGTGATGAGAGCGCAGGCGCCGATCAGGCAGTTCTTTCCGATCTTGGCCCCGTTGAGGACGGTGGCGCCCATGCCGATCAGTGAATTGTCTCCGATTGTACATCCGTGCAGCATGGCTTTGTGGCCTATTGTACAATTCTGTCCGATGCTCAGCGGGAAGCCGATATCGGTGTGAAGGACGCTGTTCTCCTGCACATTCGTGCCCTCGCCCACAGCGATGAGCTCGTTGTCGCCGCGCAGCACCGCGCCGAACCAGATGCCGACACCAGCCGCGAGGGAGACGTTGCCCATCACGTGGGCCCCGGGTGCAACCCAGTAATCGCCATTGTCGGGCGTGGTGGGGGCGATGCCACCGAGCGCATAAAGTGTCATGATCCCTCCTCGAATTCCTGCTGCAAGCCGCGCGCGTGATCCTGCAGCGCGGGCTGCTGGACGCGAGCCATGCGCGTGGCCTCGATGATCGTCTTGAGCCGCGCCTCGGTCACGTCGAGATCCTCGTTGATGAGGACGTAATCATATTCCGACCACCGGCTGATCTCGTCCCAGCTCTTCCGCATCCGTTTGGAAATGACGCTATCGTCATCCTGGCCCCGGCTGATGAGCCTGCGCCGCAGCTCGGCAATGGAGGGCGGCAGGAGAAAGACGCTCAGCACGTTTGGCCCGAGGACGGAATTCTTGATCTGCTGGGCCCCCTGCCAGTCGATGTCGAAGAGGACATCGCAGCCTGCATCGACGGCCTCCTGCACGGGGCCAAGCGGAGAACCGTAGAAGTTGCCAAACACATGGGCATGTTCGAGCATCTGGCGATCCGCCACGAGGCGTTTGAATGCCGCCTCGTCCATGAAGCTGTAATCGGCGCCATCCACTTCGCCGTCGCGCGGAGGGCGCGTGGTGGCAGACACGGAAAACCGGATCGTCGGATCCCATTCCCGCAGCCGCCGCGCCAGCGTGCTCTTGCCCGCGCCTGAGGGGGAAGAAAGGATGATCAACAGGCCGCGACGCATGGGGCTACTCCACGTTTTGGATCTGTTCGCGCATCTGGTCGATCGCGACCTTCAGATCGAGGCCGATCCGCGTCAACGCGCTGTCACCCGACTTAGAACACAGAGTGTTTGCCTCCCGGTTAAACTCCTGCATGAGGAAATCGAGCTTGCGCCCCACCGGTTCATCGGCCTCCAGAAGTTCGCCCGCAGCAAGGATATGCGCCTCGAGGCGGTCGATCTCCTCCATCACGTCGGACTTGATCGCAAGCTGGGCGAGCTCCTGCGCAAGGCGATTTTCGTCGATGTCGGTCTCCTGCAGCACCCTCTCCATACCTGCGCGGAAGGCCGCGGCCTGTGCGGCGGCACGGCTCGGCAGGAGCGCTTTGGCGTCTGAGACGAGGGTCGCGATATGCGAGAGCTGCCCGGTCAAGACGGCATGAAGCGCCCGGCCCTCTTCGGCCCGCATATCGGCAAAGGCCGCGATGACGGTGGGGATGTCAGCACGCAACCGCGCGGCGAGGTCAGGCCCGGCAAGGTCGCTCAATTGGGCATCTGCCACGCTGCGCAGGGTTAAAATATCCACAGCCCGCGTGGGTGCCAGCGGGACAGAGGCCTGCGCGGCATGGGCCTCGATCTCCCGCAGTTGGGCAAGCACGGCATCGACGGCGGCGAGATTGAGCGCTGCGCCGGATGTGTCTTCTGCGCGGGAAAGTTTAAGTGAGACCTGCACGTTGCCGCGCGAAAAAGCCTTGGCCAGAGCGGCGCGCATATCAGCCTCAACCCCCTGACACCAATCAGGAATTCGCTGCCGGATATCGAGCCCCTTGCTGTTGACGCCCCGCAGCTCCCACACCCAGCTCAACGCGCCCTCGTGTCCCGAAAGCGTGGCATAGGCGGTCATGGAGTTCAGCATGGGCCCTCCCAGGCGGTCTTCTATGATCTCGCATAGCCTCGCGCCCGTGCGGCCACAAGCAGTGCCGAGAATGCGTTAACCCAATTCCTAAAAATTGCTGCCAAATCGTCTCAACCAGTGCGACGTTGTGGTGAGGGCTCTACTGAGAATTGTCACACTCGTAACTAGGTGTAAGGTATGACCGACGAGAACGCGCAAGGCACCAGTCAGGGGACGATGGTGGAGTTCAAATCTGCAGGCCGTTTTGAAGGGATCGCCGCGCTCGAGGCGTATTGGCAAGGCGTGCGTGGAAACCGGACGGTGCCGCTGCGCTCCGAGATCGATCCCCGCGGCATCGAGAGCGCGCTCGATTTCGCCTTCATCGTGGAGCGTGTGACGGCGGGCGTGGTGCGCTTTCGCCTCGCAGGCTCGCAGATCAACGAGATGATGGGGATGGACGTGCGCGGCATGCCCATCACATCGCTCTTTGGCTCAAACAGCCGGGCCGAGCTGCTGGAAGCCATCGATTCCGTGTTTGAGGGCCCAACGATCATCGAGGTGGCGCTCGAGAGCCCGGAGGGTGCGGGTAAGCCCGCTCTGCCCGCGCAGATGATCCTTTTGCCGCTAAAGAGTGATCTTGGCGATATCAGTCGCGCGATCGGGTGTTTCCCGACCCGTGGCGCCATGGGCCGTGCGCCGCGTCGGTTTGAGATTGCGGGCTCCGTGAAGCGGACGCCCCTAGCATCGGATACCGCGCCTGAGATCCGCCGCCGCCCTGCCCCGCAGCCTCGCCCTGTGAGCCCCATCTCGGGCTTCGCAGAGGAGGCCACGGGGTTTGAAGGCAAACCCCAGCGAAGCCCGTCGGAACGCCCCTATCTCAAGCTTGTGCGGGACGACGACGAATAGGTGCCACCACAAGAGCGGACATGAAAAAGGCCCCTGCAAACGCAGGGGCCTTTTCCTGTGTGAGATGGTCTTTTGACTAGCTGGCCGCGGCGTGACGCGTTTGCGTCGTCTGGCCGAGCTCTTCCGCCACGAGGAACGCAAGCTCGAGCGCCTGAGAGGCGTTGAGGCGCGGATCGCAGGCCGTGTGGTAGCGGGAGGACAGATCCTCGTCGGTGACCGCGCGCACGCCGCCGGTGCATTCGGTCACGTCCTTGCCCGTCATCTCGAAATGGACACCGCCCGGCACCGTGCCTTCGGCGCGGTGGATGGCGAAGAACTCTTGCACCTCACGGAGCACGCTCTCGAAGGGGCGCGTCTTGAACCCAGAGGCGCTCTTGATCGTGTTGCCATGCATCGGATCGCAGGACCAGACGACGTTCGCGCCCTCGGCCTGGACGGTGCGGATGAGGCGCGGCAGATGCTCGCCCACTTTACCTGCGCCGAAGCGCGCGATGAGCGTCAGGCGCCCGGCCTCGTTCTGCGGGTTGAGCTTGGCCATGAGGACCTTGAGGTCTTCCTCGCTCGTCGAGGGCCCGCATTTGAGACCGATGGGGTTTTGGACGCCGCGGCAGAATTCCACATGGGCCCCGTCGGGCTGGCGCGTGCGATCGCCGATCCAGATCATGTGTCCGGAGCCAGCGAGCCACTTGCCGGAGGTCGTGTCCACCCGTGTCAGCGCCTCTTCGTATTCCAGAAGGAGCGCTTCGTGGGAGGTGTAGAAATCAACGGTGGAGATATCCTCGTTGTAGTCGGTCGAGATGCCCGCCGCGCGCATGAAGTCGAGCGCGTCAGAAATGTGGCCTGCCAGCGCGCGGTACTTTTCGGCCTCATCGCGATCGGTGAAGCCGAGCGTCCAGGCGTGAACTTGATGGATATCCGCGTAGCCGCCCTTTGAAAACGCGCGCAGAAGGTTCAGCGTCGCGGAGGCCTGCGTGTAGGCCTGCAGCATCTTTTCCGGGTTCGGGATGCGCGCCTCGGGCGTGAAGTCGAGCTCGTTGATGATGTCGCCGCGGTAGCTGGGCAGCTCGACGCCGTCCTTGACCTCTGTGGGGGCCGAGCGCGGCTTGGCAAACTGGCCCGCCATGCGCCCCACCTTCACAACGGGGACCTTGGCCCCGTAGGTGAGCACGATCGCCATCTGCAGCATGACCTTGAACGTGTCGCGGATAAGATCGGCGGAGAACTCGCCAAAGCTCTCTGCGCAGTCCCCGCCCTGAAGAAGGAACGCCTCTCCGCGAGAGACGGCCGCGAGCTGTGATTTCAGCGATCGCGCCTCCCCAGCAAAGACGAGCGGCGGATACTGCGCGAGCTGCGCTTCAACAGCGCCAAGCTTTGCCTCATCCAGATACTCAGGCATCTGAACCCGGGGCCGATTGCGCCAGTCAGATTTCTGCCACTCAGTCATTGCTTTGATCCCATTTGACGGGGGGGCTGTTGCCCTCCGGTTAGCGTTAGCAGAGCGCTTGTACCCACTGTCATCGTCGCTGGAAACAGAGGATTTCGCCGCACACACCCTTTGTTGTGCATTCACCGCTTGACGGGGCGAACGGCGCTCTCCAAGGCTGTCTTGCGACATAGAAGCTAGAAAAACGACATGCTCACCCAGCCCCATCGCATCGACGTCCCCACAGAAGGTGATCGCCCGCGGAAATTCGTCTTTGTGCTTTTGAACGACTTTACGCTCTTGTGCTTTGCAAGTGCACTGGAAAGCCTGCGCATCGCCAACCGCATGGCGGGTAAAACCCTCTACACCTGGGAGACGATGGGCGAAGGCGGCGATGTGGTCCGCTGCTCTGCGGGGACAGGGTTTTCGGTCAACAAGGATCTCGACGAGGTCTCGCGCGACGACACGGTTCTCCTATGCGGCGGGATCGATGTGCAAGCCGCCACGACAAAGCGCGTGCTGAGCTGGCTTCGGCGAGAGGCGCGCCGTGGCGCGATGATGGGCGGGCTTTGCACGGCGGGCTATGCGCTCGCGAAAGCGGGGCTTCTCGACGGTCGCCGTGCAACGATCCACTGGGAAAACCAGGACAGCTTCACCGAGGAATTCGACGAGGTGGAGCTCACCAAGTCGATCTTTGTCATCGATGGTAATCGGGTGACCACCGCCGGCGGCACGGCCTCCATCGATCTCATGCTGAAATTCATCGCCGATGATCACGGCGAAGAGCTTGCCAACGCGGTGGCCGATCAGCTCATCTACTCCACCATCCGCACCGATCAGGACACGCAGCGCCTGTCGATCCCGACGCGCATCGGCGTGCGGCACCCGAAGCTCTCGCTCGTGATCCAGCAGATGGAACTCAACATCGAAGAGCCGATCTCGCCCTCGATCCTGGCCAGCGATGTGGGGATGTCCACGCGCCAGCTCGAGCGGCTTTTCCGGCGCTATCTCAACCGATCGCCCAAGCGGTATTACATGGAGCTCAGGCTTCAGAAGGCGCGCAACCTGCTGATGCAAACGGATATGAGCGTCATTAACGTGGCGCTAGCGTGCGGCTTTGCCTCACCCTCGCATTTCTCGAAGTGCTACCGCGCGCATTACAACACCACGCCCTACAGGGAGCGGGGGGCCCAAGCGGCGCGGTTGAGCGTGTGAGATTGATTTTCAGGCCAGAAAGTGCCATATGTCTCTCAGAGGAGACCAGATATGCCCGATCCGATCGAGTACTGACCTAATCGCGATACGCTTCAAAGAGCGCGGCCTTCAGGGCTGCGCTCTTTGCGTTTTAGCTCCAAGCGCGGCGAAAGCGCCGCCATCTGGCTCAAGAGCGTCTCACCTGTCGTCTGTGCGGCTTGCGTGCGCTCATAGAGGCGCGCGATCGTGTTGACCCGCCCGGGAATGCGGATGGTGGCGTAGCTCGGCTTGGACAGTCCCTCGATGATGTTCCTGATCTTTTCGAGTTCCCCGTAAAACTGCACGACGGATCGGACGAGTTCGTCGGGGAGCGCGCTGATCATGGCGAGGTTTTCGCTGTAGATCACTGTGTGCCGCGCATCGGTGATGTGAGGAATGAGGACCTCGCCCTCGGCGGCGCGCACCTCCATGGCGGCCTCGAGATCGTCGAGATCGACGCCGGCCTCGTTGAAGATCGTGAGATCGGTGGTGTTGAAATCGATCTCGGCAAAGAGGCTGCGGACGTAGCTTTGCCGCGCCCGACGATCACGCAGGAGCGCCACGACAATCTCATAGATCCGGCTCGCCACAAAGGTGACGGCCGCCACAATACCCGCAAACGTGATGAAGGAGGCGTTCATGCGCCAACCTTAGCCAAGGTCGGCGCAGCCGCCCAAGCAAATCAGGCGCTGAAGCTTAGGCGCCCGGCGCGGCCATCCGATAAAGCGCGCCCTGCCCCACGCTCAGAAACCAGATGGAGCCATCGGGCGCCTCGCGGATGTCACGCACGCGCAGCGTCTCATCGGAGGCGATGCGCTCAGCCTCGTTTACGCTGCCGCCCGTCTCAAGCCGCGAGATCATGTCGAATTTGAGCGATCCCACGAAGATATCGCCGCGCCATTCGGGGAACATGTCGCCGCAGTAGATCATCATGCCCGACGGCGCGATGGACGGATCCCAGTAGAAGGCGGGTTGTTCCATCCCCTCTTTCGCCGTGCCCTCACCAATGGTGCCGCCGCTGTAGTGGCGCCCGTAGGAGATCACGGGCCAGCCGTAATTGTTCCCGGGCTCGATGAAGTTGATCTCGTCCCCGCCTGCCGCGCCGTGCTCTACCGTCCAGATGTTGCCGGAGGCATCCATGGCCATGCCTTGCGGGTTGCGGTGACCGTAGGACCAGATGCCAGGCCGCGCATCGCTGCCCACGAAGGGGTTATCCGCCGGGATCGCGCCGCTCTTCGTGATCCGCACGATGGAGCCGTTTTCGATGGAAAGGTCCTGTGCGGAGGGTCTGTCACCCCGGTCCCCGATGGAGAGGTAGAGCGTGCCATCCCGCGCCTCCACGAGCCGCGAGCCGAAATGCCGCCCGCCCGAGCCTCCGCGCGCCGTCTCAAAGATGGTGGTGACTTCCGTGAAAGCGGTGCCGTCCCCGTTGAGGACCCCGCGAGCCACTGCCGTGCCCGCGCCGCCAATGCCCTGCCGCTTGGCGTAGGTGAAGAACAGCGTGCGGCTCGACGCGAAATCGCGGGGAACCAGAACGTCGAGGAGACCGCCCTGCCCCCGGTCCACCACGTCGATGAAGCCTGACACCTCTCGCACGTCGCCACCCGCGCCACGGATCAGGACGCGGCCGTCTTTTTCGGTGAGCACCACCTCGCCGCCGGGCAAAAAGCCAAAGCCCCACGGGGCGCTCAGACCCGTCACCACGGGCGTCATGGAAACGGAGCCCCCGGACGTGGCAACCTGCGTGGCAGCCTGCGTTCCAAAAGCGATGAAGAGTGCAGCAGTGAGTGAGCGGATCATGAGCAATTCCTCCTGTCCAGGAAGATAGTCACGAATTCTCCGGTTGCCCCTCACCTTTTTGCCAGACGGCGGGGAACCATCGTCGGGAACCTGCTTTTCTTTTCCAAACCACGCGTTACCCTGCTCGGCGGAAATAATTCCAACTTGGGAGACTACACATGAAAAAGCTGCTTCTGGCCTCCACGGCCGCAGCACTCGTGGGCGGTGCCGCCGCAGCAGATGGCCACAGCCCCGTCAAGCTGGGCGTTCTGCTCGGCTTCACCGGCCCGATTGAATCTCTGACCGGCCCTATGGGCGCTGGCGCGGAGCTCGCCATCTCCGAGGTCAATGCCGCGGGTGGCATCCTGAACGGTGCGATGGTTGAGGCTGTTTCCGCGGACACGGGCTGTATCGACAATGGTCTTGCGACCTCCAACGCTGAGCGCCTTGTGGCCGATGGCGTGGCTGGCATCGTGGGCGGTGACTGCTCGGGCGTGACCGGTGCCATCCTCGCCAACGTGGCGATCCCGAACGGCATGGTGATGATTTCACCCTCCGCGACATCGCCGGCGCTCTCCACCGTTGAGGATAACGGCCTCTTCTTCCGAACGGCACCGTCTGATGCCCGCGAAGGTCAGGTCATGGCCGAGATCCTTCAGGAGCGCGGGATCGAGTCGATCGCGCTGACCTACACCAACAACGACTACGGCAAGGGTCTCGCGGATGCGATCCAGGCCAACTTCGAGGCTCTCGGTGGTACTGTGACCATCGTCACGGCACACGAGGATGGTCGCGCAGACTACTCCGCTGAAATCGCTGAGCTTGACGCGGCTGGAGGTGATCTTCTGGTGGTGGCTGGCTACCTCGACCAGGGTGGTCTCGGCATCATTCAGGCCTCGATCGACGCGGGCGCATGGGACACTTTCGGTCTGCCCGGCGGCATGATCGGTGACTCGCTTCCTGCCAATGTGGGCGCAGACCTCAACGGCTCCTTTGGCCAGATCGCCGGGTCCGGTGGTGAAGGCGCAGACGCCATGGCGTCGCTCGGCGACGCAAACGGCTTCGACGGAACTTCTCCTTATACGCCAGAGTCTTATGACGCGGCAGCGATCTTCATGCTCGCCATGGAAGCGGCGGGATCTGCCGATCCGGCGGAGTATCAGGCGGAGATCCTGAACGTGGCCAACGCGCCCGGCACGCAGTTCTTCCCCGGCCAGCTGGCTGAGGCGCTCGCCGCGATCCGCGCAGGCGAGGACATCGACTACCAGGGCGGCTCCGCAGTGGAGCTCGTGGGCCCGGGTGAAGCGGCAGGCTCCTACCGCGAGATCGAGGTCCAGAACGAAGAGAACGTCACCGTCTCCTTCCGTTAAGTACGTCACACAAGACATTGAACAGCCCGGGTTTTTCCGGGCTGTTCGCATAAGAGGGGCAGGCACTTGATCGAGGTTTCGGACCTACACAAGCATTTTGGCGGCTTTCATGCCGTCGATGGCGCGACGCTCTCCATTGCGGAAGGCTCAATCACCGGGCTCATTGGCCCGAATGGCGCCGGAAAAACCACGCTTTTCAATGTGATCGCGGGCAATCTTGAACCCACATCAGGCATGGTCCGAATGGCGGGCGAAGACATCACGGGCCTTCCGCCCCATGATCTCTTTCACAAGGGCCTCCTGCGCACATTCCAGATTGCGCACGAATTCAGCTCCATGACGGTGCGCGAGAACCTCATGATGGTCCCCGGCGGGCAAGCCGGTGAGACGCTCTGGAACGCCTGGTTTGCGCGCGGGCGTATCCGGGCGGAAGAAGCGGAGCTCGCGAAGAAAGCCGACGAAGTCCTTGAATTTCTTACGATTGATCACCTCGCCAATGAGAAGGCAGGCAACCTTTCGGGCGGCCAGAAGAAGCTTCTTGAGCTGGGGCGCACGATGATGGTGGACGCCAAGATCGTCTTTCTTGACGAGGTGGGTGCGGGCGTGAACCGCACGCTTCTCATGACCATCGCGGATGCCATCGAGCGCCTCAACAAGGAGCGCGGCTACACGTTCTGCGTCATCGAGCACGACATGGATTTCATCGGACGCCTCTGCAACCCGGTCATCTGCATGGCCGAAGGCAAGGTGCTGGCCGAAGGCACGATCGAGGAAATCAAAGCCAACGAGCAGGTGATCGAGGCCTATCTCGGCACCGGCGTTAAAAGCAAGAAGACGGCGTAAACTCCATGAATTGCTACGTTTTGTACATGTCAGCAGGCGCTGTGGGATGTTTTGTACATCCCTTGAAAACCCGCTGCGGAGAGGCCCCATGAGCGGCGAACCCTTCCTCATTGGGGACGCTATGACCGGCGGCTACGGGTCCGGCGCGGACATCCTCCATGACTGCACGATCGCGGTGAACACCGGTGAGATCGCCGTCATCGTGGGGCCGAACGGCGCGGGCAAGTCGACGGCGATGAAGGCTGTCTTTGGGATGCTCGATGTTCGGCAAGGTGCGGTGCGGCTCGGTGGCGAAGACATCACCGCCCTCACCCCGCAAGCGCGGGTAATGAAGGGAATGGGGTTTGTGCCGCAGACCTCCAACATCTTCACCTCCATGACCGTGGAGGAGAACCTCGAGATGGGGGCGTTCATCCGCACCGACGAGATCGGGGAGACGATGGCGCAGGTCTATGACCTGTTTCCGATCCTGAAGGAGAAGCGCGACCAGCCCGCGGGCGAGCTTTCGGGCGGTCAGCGGCAGCAGGTGGCGGTGGGTCGCGCGCTCATGACGAAGCCGCAGGTGCTGATGCTCGACGAGCCGACGGCGGGGGTCTCCCCCATCGTGATGGACGAGCTTTTCGACCGGATCAT
>JBCBME010000051.1:0-11006 GCA_039822945.1 Pseudomonadota bacterium | reverse complement strand
GCACTTCGCGGGTGGCTTTGCGCCGATGCTCTTTGACCTTGAAAGCGATCCAGATGAACTGACGGATCTTGCCTCGGACACGCGACACGCCGGTGAGCTTGAGCGGATGTATGCACTCCTTCACAATTGGGCGATGCGGCAATCCCAGCGGGTGACACGATCAGAGGCGGAGATCGCAGAAATGCGCGGCGCGAGCGCGCGACGGGGCATCCTGCCTTTCCTGGTGGATGGCAGCGAGGTTCCGGCGGAGCTCACGGCACGCATGCGCGGGAAGGCCGAAGCGAAGTATACCGGCGACTAGTCAGCGAAAGCGCGCCGCTTGGTCTCGCAAGGCCGCGGCAAAAAGGGCGACGTCCGAGCCCACGCCGAGAAACGTCGCGCCAGCGGATTCTGCGGCGGCAATGTAGGGCGCATCAAAGCCGAGGATGCCTGCCGCCGTCCCATGGCTGCGAATACGGCGAATGGCGTCCATCACCACCTCCTGCGCCGCTGGCTCACCCGGCCCCGGGAATCCCATATCCGCCGCCAGATCAGCTGGCCCAATGAAAACCGCATCTACACCCTCGGTGGAGGCAATCTCATCAAGCGCCGAGAGCCCCGCGCGGTTTTCCACCTGAAGGATGAGCGCGATTTCCGCGTCTGCCGTCGCGAAATACTCGGGGTCAGAGCCGTAGCGGGACGCCCGCACAATGGCAGAGGCCACACCGCGCCGCCCCGCGGGCGGATAGCGCGTCGCCGCAACGAGATTTGCGGCCTCTTCTCCGCTTTCCACCATGGGGATGAGGAGGGTCTGCGCCCCGATATCGAGGACCCGCTTGATGGCAACCGGATCCCCACTGGGCAAGCGCACGACCGCGGGATGCGACCCAAGCGCTTGAAGCTGCGCCAGGATAAAGCGGAGATCGTTGGGCCCGTGTTCGGCATCGATGAGCAGCCAGTCAAAGCCTGCCTGCGCGGCCACCTCTGCGGCGATGGGATCAGCGAGGTTGAGCCAACACCCGATCTGCCTCTCACCCCGTTGAAGCCTCGCTTTGATCTCATTTTTTGGTGCGGCCACGGAGATGTGCCCCTTCTGTCAGAGTGCCCTGCCGTTAGGCATTCCTGAACGGATAAGTCGTTATGCATCCTCGTGAAACACAAAATGATGACCCGGGAGACCATCCATGACGCCTGATCAAGCGCGCCACGTCACCTTTAGCTTTGGGCGCGTCTTTCCCTATCGCGCCAAGCTCGTCAGCACATTCTACGAAGAGCTCTTTGAGCTTGCCCCAGGGGTCCGCAGCCTCTTCCCGGAAGACATGACCGACCAGCGTGAAAAACTGCTGTCCACACTGAATACGGTCGTCACCAACCTGACGGAGCTCGACAAGATCATCGATGCCGTGCGTGCCCTCGGGATGCGCCATGTTGAGTACGGTGCGACGCCCGCGCATTACGAGGTCGTGGGTCTTGCGCTTGTGACAGCGCTAAAGCGCGCCACACCCGGAGGCCTGTCCAAGGAGGAGGAGCACGCCTGGGTGACAGCCTACCAGCTCCTCTCCAGCACGATGATTGAGGCCGCAGAAAGCGATGCAGATGATAAGCAGGCGAAGTCCGCCTAAGCGGCCTTCTTTTCGGTCTGCGCCGCCTTCTCCTCGGCAGCAGTGTAAAGTGGGCGGAGGCCGGTGATGAGACGCGCGCCCTTGGCAAACGTGACGTAGGACCAAAACCAGCTCAGCAGCACGAAGACCGGGCGACGCACGCCGATCAGGAAGTAGACATGGGCGAAGCCCCAGATCCACCATGCTGGAGCGCCGCTGAGCTTCAGCCAACCCATGTCGATCACGGCTGCGTTGCGGCCAATCGTGGCGAGGTTGCCCGTGTGCTTGTACTTGAATGGCTTGGAGCTGGCCCGCCTGCCGCGCGCCATGCGCGCGATGCGACGGCCCACGAAAGCGCCCTCCTGTTTGGCCGCCGGAGCGATCCCCGGCACGTCTGCGCCGTCGCGCCACGCGACCTTGGCCGCGTCTCCGACGACAAAGACCTCCGGATGACCCGGCAGTGAAAGATCGCCCTCGACCTCCACGCGACCGGTGCGGTCCGTCGGGGTGTCGAGCCAGCCACCAACCTTGCGCACTTTCACGCCCGCGCCCCAGACCTTCGTGGCCGCGGATATGAAGCCCTTGGAGGTTTGCACCCCCTCTTCGGTGATGTTCTCGACCATGGTGTCGAGCTGGACCTCGACGCCAAGCCGTTCGAGGGACTTCAGAGCCTTTGCCGAGAGATCCTCTGGCATCGTGGCCAGCACGCGCGGCCCGCCCTCTACGAGGATCACGCGCGTCTGCGTCGGGTCGATATTGCGGAAGTCCTTTGCGAGCGAGCGTTGCGCAAGCTCGGAGATCGACCCAGCGAGCTCCACACCCGTGGGCCCCGCCCCCACGATCACGAAGGTCAGCTCCCTCTCCTGAGCGGCAGGGTCCTTGGCAACTTCTGCCCGCTCGAACGCCATGAGGATGCGTTTGCGGATCTCGGTGGCGTCCACGATGCGCTTGAGGCCAGGTGCGAAAGGCTCCCACTCCTCGTGGCCGAAATAGGAGTGCTGGGCGCCGGTGGCGACAATGAGCTGGTCATAGTCAAACGTGGCATTGTCCCCGATCACCTGCCGGGCTTCGAGGTCGATGCCCTGCACCTCAGACAGCGCGACTTTGACGTTGTCTTCGCCGGAAAAGATGCCCCGGATCGGCCAAGCCACATCGGCCGGCGACAGGTCTGCCGTCGCCACCTGATAAAGGAGCGGCTGGAACAGGTGGTAGTTGCGTTTGTCGACGATCGTGACGTCTACGGGCGCATTTTGCAGGGCGCGCGCCGCGGAGAGGCCTCCGAAACCGGCACCAATAATGACAACCTTCTGGCGGCGTTCTGACGGCTGAGACATGGACTAATCCTCAAGCGATACTTGGTCCTGAGATAGGCGGCAAACGCGCAGTTCCAATCGAGGTTTCAGCGCTACACGGGCTCTTGTGGCTATAGCCTCTTATTGGTAAGGAAACTTTACCAAAATAATGGGAAGAGACGCCATGGGCCTGCAGAACTGCCACAATTTTCAGGACTTTCGAAAGCTCGCCAAGCGCAGGCTCCCCGGTCCGATATTTCACTACATTGATGGCGCGGCCGACGATGAGGTGACCTACAAGCGCAATACCAGTGCGTATGATGACGTGGACCTCATCCCCAACGTGCTCAATGGCGTGGCCGATGTGGACATGTCTGTCGACGTGATGGGTCAAAAGCTCGACATGCCCGTTTATTGTGCGCCAACCGCGCTTCAGCGGCTTTTTCACCATGAGGGCGAGCGCGGCGTCGCAAAGGCCGCCACAAAACACGGGACCATGTTTGGCGTCTCATCGCTCGCCACGGTGACCGTAGAAGAAATCGAAAAGCTCGCCCCCGGCCCGAAGATGTTCCAGTTTTACTTCCACAAGGATCGTGGGCTGAATGACGCTCTCTTGGAGCGGGCACGAGCGGCCAATTTCAATGTCATGGCGCTCACCGTCGACACAATCACGGGCGGCAACCGGGAGCGCGACCTGCGCACGGGCTTCACCTCTCCACCGAAGCTGACCCCCTCTTCAGTATTCTCTTTCGCGACCCATCCGATGTGGGCGTGGAACTTCTTCACCAAAGAGAAGTTCGACATGCCGCATCTGTCGGGCCATGTCTCCGCGGGGACGAACCTCGCGGTTTCCGTGGGCGAATACTTCTCGACGATGCTCGACCAGAACATGAACTGGAAAGACGCCGAAGAGCTTTGCAAGAAGTGGGACGGCCAGTTCGCACTCAAGGGCATCATGAGCGTCGAAGATGCAAAGCGCGCCGTTGATATTGGCTGTACCGGCATCATGGTCAGCAACCATGGTGGGCGGCAGCAAGACGGCTCGCGCGCGCCGTTCGATCAGCTCGCGGAGATCTGTGATGCCGTGGGCGACAAGATCGACGTGATCTGCGAGGGCGGCATTCAGCGCGGCACCCATGTCTTGAAGGCGCTCAGCGTGGGGGCAAAGGCCTGTTCCGGTGGGCGGCTCTACCTCTATGCGCTCGCAGCGGCCGGTGGTGCCGGCGTGGAAAAGGCACTCGGCAATCTACGCACCGAGATCGAGCGCGACATGAAGCTCATGGGGATCACGTCTCTCGATCAGCTCGGCCGCCACAACCTGCGCTTCCGCAACTAGCCGGGCATACGAACGGTGCGCCTCGGGCTAGGCGCGCCAGCTAGTAGTCCCGCTCCCAAAAGATCCCGATCCCCGTTTCGCCGTCACTTGAGGCAGAACCGCGAAGCGTCGTGTTGGTGTTCAGGTCGAGGTTGAGGTTGATGGTGGTATTGCCACCTTGGCCCACTTCGACCTCGGTATAGACATTTTCATCCAGCTCGGCCCCGATGGCGAGAGCGCTCTCGCCCGTCTCTGCATCGGTGCGCAGGTCAATATCGTCGACCCCAAGGTTTTGCCGGGCCTGCTCCAGCAACCCCGCCCCACCCGCACCGCTCAGCTGGCGCAAGGAGGACACGAGGCGCGCCACCTGAAAGGCTGAGAGCGTCTCGATCCCGCGGCCAAAGAGAACGCGGGCGAGGATTTCGTCTTCAGGAAGCTCGGGTGAGGAGCTGAGGCTAAGCTCTGGCGCATCGACGGGCCCTGCGAGAGCAATGATGGCCGTGATGTCTTCGACTGTGGTGGAGGACGACAGCGCAATGCGTGGCAAGAGCGCACCTGCCACCGTGATGCGCCCCTCATCGAGATCGAGCCTCCGCCCCAGAAAATCGAGCCGCCCCCTTGTGAGGTCAAACTGCCCGATAGGGATCGGGTCGCGCGCGGTCCCGGTGATCCGAAATTCGCCAGCAAAGCCCGCATCGAGGCCCCGGCCCCGCACAAAGATCTGATCAAGGGCCCGCACGCGAAGATCAAGTGGGATCTCCGCCCCGCGCGTGGACGCCTCTGGCACCCGCCCGTCAAGTCGCAAACCCGCGCGGCCGAGCGTCTGCCGGACACTGGAAGGGGCACCTTCGTGGCGGATCGACGGGATGTCTGTCGCGCCACCAAGGCCTGCATCCGGGATGCGGATCTCCACATCCTCGATCCGCACATCGCCCGAAATCGCCAGCCGCTGCTGAACCGATCCGCTCAGCCGGATGTCGGCGCTCAGCTCACTCGTGAGGATGTCGGGGAAGCGCGACGGAAGCCGGCGGGTGACGATCTCCACGTTGAGCGGGAACGGGGCCGCAAGCCCGGCTGTGCCCGAGATGTTGATCGGAACCCCGTCGAGCACGGCACGCGCATCGAGATCGGCACTACCGCCGGACAACCGGATATCTGCGTCGACCGGGCTCAGCGTCAGGCTCAATCCGGGATCGAAGACCCGCGCGCCATCCACGGTGACCGTACCGCGCACGGCGCTAGGGCTCGGTGGCCCATCGAGCGACAGGTCAAAGGCAGCCTCCCCCGCAAGCGACCTGCCCGAAGCAAAGCCGTTGGCAATGGCCAGGGGCACGACCCCGTCGGTGTCGATCCGGACAGCTCCGCCCGGAAGCCCCACTTGCCCGGAGACATTAGCGCGCGCCCCACTATCCGTGCGCAAAGTGGCCTCAATGCGCGGCGCATCACGCAGGCTTGTGACATCTGCGGTGACGTCCGCACCGCCGGAAAGGCCGCTCACGAACCGCCCAAGGGACGCCGCCCGCGCGGTAAGCCTCAAGGCGTCTCCAGGGGACGAAAGCTGGCCCGTGACCGCGGCCGTCAGCCCGGTGGCGCTGGTGATCTCTGCCTCGATAGCCTGCTGCCCGGTGGGGTCCTCAAGACGCGCGCGCACATTGGCGCTGCCCGCGAGTTGCGGCGCGAGAAATCCCAGCGAGGCGGCCGTCGCATCGAGCTCGAGCGCTGCTCCGTCGCCGAGCGGTTGTCCCGTGAGGCGCGCGGTGAGCCCCGGCGTCGCCGTGACATCCGCGGCCAGTGTCAGCGTCCCCGTAGGATCGCGCAATTCGGCATTGACTGTGGCGGGGCCTGCAAGCTGCGGTACGAGAAACCCGAGGTCTTCTGCGGATGCGAGAACATCGACAATGCCGTCAGGCTGGGTGGGCCGGCCCTCTAGAGTGATTTCAAGGCCCGGCGTCGCGCGGACCTGTGCCTCAATGAAGGGGCCGCCCGCAAGATCGCTCACCCGTGCCTCGAGCCGCGCGGGGCCCGGCAATGGCGGGGCGAAGGCTGCCAGATCAGCGATGTCCGCGATGATATCGAAGGCCTGATCGGGGCCTGAAAGGGGCCCGGAGACCTCTGCGCGAATGCCCGGATCCATCTCAAGCGCGGCGTCGATGGTTGGGATGTCTGAAAGATCGAGCGTCGCCACAAGCTCTGCAAGGCCTGCAAGCTGGGGCACGAAGCGCTCGATCTCGGCGAGCGTTCCCGTCAGATCCACGGAGGGGTTATCGCCCGCAAGGGCGCCTTCGACATTAACGGCGAGGCCAAAGGCCGTCTCCACGCCCGCCTCAACAGCGCGGGCGCCCAGCGCGTCAGAGAGCAAGGCGTCGATTGCCACCTCTCCGAAGACAAGGTCAGTAAAAAGGCCAATCTCACGCAGCCGGGCTTCTACCCTCAGCCCCCCATCTGCAGAATCTACGGAGCCGGTGACACGGGCCGTGAGTTCGGGATTATCGAGGCGCAGCGCCTCAATGCGCGTCCCGGCCTCGTCCCGTCGTGCGGCAAAGGACAGCGTGCTTTGGGGCAAAAGGAGCGGCTCGAGCGCCGCCACCCCGATATCGATCCCCTCTGTGCGGCCATCGAGGCTTGCGGCAATCGCACCGCCGGGCAGCTCCGCCTCAGCGGTCACATCGGCGCTGACAAGGCCCGCGAGGTCCATCCCCGCGATTTGCGAGAACGGGGCGAGGTCTGGGGCATTGATCGCAAGATCGGCAGCCAGAGCAACACGGCCGTCGACCGGGGTGATGCGCGCGCTGCCCGTGGCGGAGGCATGTGCCGTCTCAAGCGAGAGCGCGTCAAAGGAGAACGTGCCGGCTTCTGCCGTCAGGCGCGTGCTGAGAGTGACTTCTGTGCCTGCTGCCGCCTGCAGTGCGGGGTCGCCCGGAAAGTCGAGCCCGCCCACATTTGCCTCGATGCGGCCCTCAAAAGGGGTGGCTGCACCGGGTACGATTTGGCCAAGGCCTGTGAGGACCACGCTCTCAATCTGGACGCCGCTCGTGGCCACCTCTTCCGCCCTGACGCTCAGATCCCAGTCGTCGGAGACGGAGGCGTCAAATGCGACGGTGAGGTCTGCACCGGCCAGCGTGATGTCCGAGCCCGGGAGCGCGGAGCGTCCGTCACCGCCAAGACGCCCCTCAAGCGCCAGCGCGCGGGGCGCGCCATCCAGAAGCGCACCAGATCCCTCGAGGGAGAGGCGAGCAGCCTCGATGGAAAGCGCATCAAGCGTGAGCGCTCCATCGGCCTCGGCGCGGCCACTTGCGCTGACACGCGTCGCCTCGCCAAAAAAGCCACGGCTGCCGGGATCAAGGAGCGGGCGGATATCGCCCTCAATCGCCAAATCAAATTCCCGCCCTTCCCCGTCAGCCGCGAGTGTCGCGCGCCCCGTAAGGCGGTCTGCTCCATCCGTGGCGAGGCGGAAATCGGCCGCGAACGCGTCAAGCGGCCCGGCCCCTTGGAGGGTGAGCTCCACCGCGGGCAAGCCCGGCAGCGTCAGAGCCGTAGCCACGATACCGCCCTCGGGTTCGCTCACCTGCAGATCGACAGCGAGGGTCTCCTCTTCCGGAGACAACGAAAGATCTATGATCGCCCG
Source organism: Pseudomonadota bacterium (assembly GCA_039822945.1). Taxonomy (GTDB): domain Bacteria; phylum Pseudomonadota; class Alphaproteobacteria; order Rhodobacterales; family Rhodobacteraceae; genus Shimia_B. The sequence goes on along the minus strand of JBCBME010000051.1, from coordinate 3,194 downwards.
GCCCGGGCGATCATCGACGCGGGCGGCATCGAGCGCGAGGGACAGCCCACCGTCTGCCAGCGTCGCCGACAAGGACGCTTGTGCGCGCACCTCCTCGCCAAGGAGTGGAGCCCCAAGGAAGATGTTATCAACGGCGAGGCGATCGATCTGGATCGCGACGGGCAGATCGGGGATGCGGAACCCGGACGCCTCTGCATCGGGCACCTCGACAGTCTCCGGTGCGATGGGGCTGCGCAGAAAGCGGAGCTGCGCTGCTCTCAACTCCCGCACTTCAAGGCGGCCGCGCAATAGTGCCCCGCGATCCCAATCAAGCGAGACATCCGTCAGCTCGAGCCAAAGACCCTCGGCATCCGACATGCGCAACGCGTCAAGCGAGGCCTGCGCGCTGAGCGCCCCGGCAAAGCCGTCAATCTCCACGGTGCGGCTCTCATTCGAGAGCTGATTTTCAAGGAGCGCTTCAAGCTGCGTGTTTTGCGCATGGGCCGCCATTGGGACCAGCAGCAGGAGAACGAGCAAAACCCGCATCAGAACGCCTGCCCGAGGCCGATGTAGAGCCCGTAATCCGATCCATCTGAGCTGCCACCCACCGGCACACCGACATCCACGCGCAGTGGCCCAAGCGGCGTGATGTAGCGCAACCCGAGCCCTGCACCGGAATGATCGCCGCCACCCTGAAGATCACTGCTTTCCCCGATGTAGCCGACATCGAAAAAGCCCACGAGGCCGATGCTTTCAGAAATGCTCTGCCGCAGCTCGAGCGAGAGGCCTGCGAAACTGCGGCCACCAGTTGTGCCGCCAGCCCCATCAATGGCCAGCGACTGAAAGCCCTGACCACGCACGGTGCCGCCGCCGCCCGAGAAAAAGAGGAAATCAGGCGGCGTGTCTTCGATGCTGGTCATAAAGACAGACCCGATCTGCGCGCGGCCTGCGATCACGGTGCTTTCACCCACCGAACGATAACCGCGCAGATCGCCCTCAAGGCGCACACCAGTTTCGCTTCCCCCGATCCCGATGAAGGGTTTGATGTCGACAAAGCTGTAGAGGCCACCGCTGGGATTGAGGGGGTCATCACGGCGGTCAAGCTCACCGTCGATGCTCAGGATCAGATGCTCGAAGGTGCGTGTTCCAAAGCTGTCCGTGCTCTCGGAAAAGCGCAGCCCGATTTCATTGCCGATCACGAGCCCGTCGGTGAGTTGTCGCTCACCCCGAACGCCGAACTCGAAGAGATCCTCAGTGAAACTTTCCTCATCGCGACGCTCGAGCGTAGCAAAGAGCGAGAGCGTATCATCCGCCCGGCGAAAGCCCGGGATCGAGAGCGTGACACCCAGGGTGTAATCCATACCACCGGACGTGCCCCCGATCCCCTCGATGCCCGCATCAAAGCGCAGGCGCTCGGCTCCATTGAAGATGTTGCGGTGAAGCCAGAACGCCTCGAGCGAAAGGCCATTGGTGCTTTCGATCTCAGCGCCAAAGCCGAGCCTGCGGGGCGGCGCCGCTTCAAGACCGAGCTCGATGTCGAGGGTGCCGTCTGCGTTGGGCAGCTCTGCCTCCCGCAACACGACCGAGTTGAACGTCCCAGTGGAGACGAGACGGTTGCGCACGCGGCGCAGGTCATCCGGGTTAAATGGCTGCCCCCCTGGGAGCCCTGCGACCTGCAAAATGCGCTTGCCCCGGATGGTGTTGTCAGGGGGCAGGATCAGCCGACCAAAGCGCAGGGCCGGTCCGGGATCAATGGCGAGGGCCACGTCGAGTTCGGAGACACTGTGGCGCGCCGTGATTGACTGGCCTGACACCTCAGCCTTAGCGTGAGAGGCCGCGCGCCAATCACTCACGGCGGAGCGTGCAGCAGTCTGAATGACGGCCGTGCCCGCCGTCTCGCCAATGGCGAAGCCTTCCGGCAACTCGGCACCGGGCGGGAGTGGCGCAACAGAGGCGCGGCCAAAGGTAAACCGCTGGCCAAGGTCGACGGCAATTGCGACGGCGCCGGTCTCGGAGATGCCGAAGGGCGTGAGGCCGGAGACCTCGCGGCCACCCAGCGTGATGGACACCGAAGCCCCGAAATACCCCTCCTCATAGAGCACGGCCAAAAGGCGCCCGTAGTCGCCCTTGGCCGTGGCGATGATGTCTCCGGGCGTGGCGTCCCCCTCACTGGACAGCACCAGCGCCTCGGCCCGCAGCCGCTCGGCGAGGTCTTCGTTTTGGGGAGAGACGCGCAATTCTTGTGCAGCAACGCTTGCCGCGAGGAGGAAAAATGGAGCCGCAAAAGCAGAGCGCAGGGAGATCGGGAACAAAGCTCTCGTCACGGGCATTCCACTTAGTGTTACGTCGCGCCAACAACTACGCCGGTCACAGTGATGCCGGTCAACCACGCAACTGTCACATTTGCAACGCAAGGAGGCGTTGAAGGTTGCAATCCTCCGCTGATTTTGGCGGCACAAACAAAGACAGTCACCCCGTACAACGCGGGCGGGCTCACGATCGGGGAAGAGAGCGAAATGAAGAATGACGATTGGTGGCGCGGGTCGGTCACCTACCAGATCTACCCGCGATCCTTTATGGACGAGAGCGGCAACGGCATCGGCGACATTCGCGGGATCACCTCGAAGCTGGGCCACATCGCCTCGCTCGGGGTCGACGCGATCTGGCTGTCCCCTGTCTTCACGTCACCGATGAAGGACATGGGCTACGACGTCTCGGACTACACCGATATCGACCCGCTTTTTGGCACAATGGCCGATTTCGACGAGATGATCGAAAAGGCCCACAAGCTTGGCCTCAAAGTCATCACCGATCAGGTGATCAGCCATGCCTCTGACGCGCATCCTTTCTTCGAGGAAAGCCGCCAAAACCGGGATAACCCCAAGCATGACTATTTCGTCTGGGCGGATGCGAACCCTGATGGGACGCCGCCGTCGAACTGGATGAGCGTCTTTGGCGGCCCGGCCTGGACCTGGGACACGCGGCGCAAGCAGTATTACATGCACAACTTCCTGTCTTCGCAGCCGGATTGGAATTTTCACAACCCGGCAGTGCAGGACTACCACCTTGACTGCATGGAGTTCTGGCTCAAGCGCGGCGTAGACGGCTTTCGTCTGGACACAGTGAACTACTACTTCCACGACAAGCTCTTGCGGGACAATCCGGCCAACTACCTCGAATGGGGGCCGGATGCCGCGAAGCCCGTGGACATGCAG
>JBCBME010000050.1:0-11077 GCA_039822945.1 Pseudomonadota bacterium | reverse complement strand
TGGTGCTGCTGGGGAGGATTGAACTCCCGACCTCACCCTTACCAAGGGTGCGCTCTACCACTGAGCTACAGCAGCGCCGTGGCGGGCGTTTAGACCAGATGCGCAAAGCCATGCAAGGACTAATGGCTATGCTGGACTGCCCTTTGCCTCTGCGGTAATCCCTCGCCATGGTGGCGGGGCAAAACGGGACAATGACCGGGTCGGGCAGCAGCGAAAAGAGCCGCGAAGATCGCCTCAAGCAAGCGCTGAAAGCCAACATGGCACGGCGCAAGGCGCAGGCGCGTGCGCGGGCTGCCACTGACGATGCGCCTGATCCCGGCGCGCCGCCCGAGCAGGACAGCATCAAGAGCGACGAGAAGGGCAGCTGATGGATTCGATCATTGTGACGGGAGGGCAGGCCCTTTCGGGTCAGATCTCGATCGCTGGCGCCAAGAATGCCTGCCTCGCGCTCATGCCTGCAACGCTTCTGAGCGACGAGCCACTGACGCTCACGAATGCGCCGCGTCTGTCCGACATCAAGACGATGACGCTTCTCCTAGAGAGCCTTGGCGCCGAGGTCAGCCCGATGGCCGACGGCAAGGTGATCGCCATGTCGACCCACGGCGCGGTCAATCACGTCGCTGAATACGACATCGTCCGCAAAATGCGCGCCTCAAACCTCGTGCTCGGCCCGCTTCTGGCGCGAGAGGGACGTGCCGTTGTCTCGCTCCCCGGTGGATGCGCGATTGGGGCCCGCCCGATGGACATCCACATCCACGGGCTCGAGGCTATGGGCGCAGAGATCGAGCTACGGGACGGCTATCTCCACGCCAAGGCGCCAGCGGGCGGGCTGAAAGGTGCCAGAGTGGCGTTTTCCATGCCGTCTGTTGGCGCAACCGAGAACGTCCTCATGGCCGCCACGCTCGCCAAGGGAACGACGGTTATCGAAAACGCCGCGCGGGAGCCCGAGATCGTTGATCTTGCCACCTGCCTGCGAGCCATGGGCGCCAATATTTCCGGAGACGGCACGTCGACAATCGAGATCGAAGGCGTGGATCGCCTCGGAGGTGCCACGCACCCCGTTGTCACCGACCGTATCGAGCTCGGCACATACATGTTGGCCCCTGCCATTGCCGGCGGCAGCGTGGAGCTGATCGGCGGGCGGCGCGATCTTGTAGGGGCCTTTGCAGACAAGCTTGAAGCCACAGGGGTGAATGTGGCGGAAACGAAAAACGGCCTCACGGTCACCTCTCGCGGCCGGGCCAAGGCGGTCGACGTCGTCACGGAGCCTTTCCCAGGCTTTCCCACTGACCTGCAGGCGCAAATGATGGCGCTCATGTGCACGGCCGATGGGGTCGCCGTCCTCGAAGAGCGCATCTTTGAGAACCGCTTCATGCATGCGCCAGAGCTTGGCCGCATGGGAGCCCGCATCGATGTTCAGGGGGGTACGGCAACCGTTACCGGCGTCGAACGGCTGAAGGGCGCGCCCGTTATGGCCACGGACTTGCGCGCTTCCGTCTCGCTCATCCTCGCAGGCCTCGCCGCGGAAGGGGAGACCATCGTCAACCGCGTCTACCACCTCGACCGAGGCTATGAACGGCTTGAGGAGAAGCTCTCGGCTTGTGGTGCTTCCGTTGAAAGGGTGCCTGGCATATGAGTGACGCAACCTTCGAAGACGGCGCGGAAAAGCCCCTGCGCCTGATGGCCTTCGAGGCGCCCGACCTCGAAGTGATTTCCTCGCTGTGCCAGGATGCAGTCTTTCCGGCCACGGAGATGAGCTGGCGGCCGCGCGAACGGCGCTTTGCCATCCTGATCAATCGCTTCCGTTGGGAAGATTCGGACGCCGCCGAGCGCCGCGCAAGAGGCTACGAGCGGGTGCAATCTGTTCTGGCCGTGGAGGGCGGCCTCAAGGTGCGCAGCCAAGGGGTCGATCGTTCGGACAAGGACCTCGTCTTGTCGTTGCTTTCGATCAGTTTTGAGGCCGGCGACGATGGCGCAGGCAAGGTGTCACTGACACTGGCAGGCGACGGGCTCATCGAAGTTGATGTGGAAGCGCTTGAGGTCACGCTGCGCGATGTCACGCGGCCCTATGTGGCTCCGTCAAAGGCCGCGCCGCGCCACCCGGAATGATAACCCGCGCGCTTACCGGCGAGGATCACCTGGCATGGCGCGCTTTGCGGCTTGAGGGGCTGCGGCTTTATCCCAACGCGTTTCTACTCACCCTCGAAGAGGCGGAGGCGCGACCCACTGATGCGGATGCGGCCATGCTCGATCAGGGCAACTTCATCGGTGTCTTCGATGATAAGATGGTGGCTATGGCAGCCCTGCGGTCGCTCTCATACGAAGCCACGGCGCATTGGGGCGAAATCGGCCCCTTCTATGTCAGCCCCGCCGCACAGGGCGGTGCCGCCGCACGCGTTTTGATGGAGGCCCTCGTGGAACGGGCGACCCAAAAGGGCATCTGGCAGCTTGAGCTCTTCGTGGCCGACGACAATGCCCGGGCGAAGCGTTTCTACGAGCGCGAGGGATTTCAGAGCTGCGGCGCGCTTCCCAACGCCGCACTCGTCAACGGCGTTCTCACGAGCGACATCTTCATGACGCGCGATCTGCGCCGTTGAGCATTCCGCACGGGCGGTCTACATCGCCGCGCATGGAATTTCTGAGCACATCCGACGACGATTTCGAGCCGCGCTTTCAGGCGCTCTTGTCCGCAAAGCGCGAAGATGCCCCCGATGTCGATGACGCCGTGGCGGCCATCATTGCCCAAGTCCGTGCCGAGGGTGATGCGGCCCTGCGAGAACTGACTGCCCGGTTTGACCGGCTCGAGCTCGGCGCGCTCGCGTTCACGGCAGACGAGATCGATGCCGAATGCGCCAAGGTGCCCTTGGCCGGAGCGGCCGCGCTCGAACTCGCAGCCGAGCGGATCCGGGCCTATCATCTAAAACAGTTGCCGGAAGATGCGCGGTGGACGGATCCCAGCGGGGCAGAGCTCGGGTGGCGCTGGACGCCTGTTTCGGCTGCCGGGCTCTACGTACCGGGCGGACTGGCGTCCTATCCGTCCTCGGTGCTGATGAATGCGATCCCAGCAAAAGTGGCAGGGGTAGAGCGTCTTGTGATCACAACGCCCACGCCCGATGGGGAGATCAACCCCCTCGTGCTGATGGCGGCGCGGATCGCGGGCGTCGATGAGGTCTACCGCGTCGGTGGCGCGCAGGCCGTGGCGGCTTTGGCTTATGGGACCGAAACGATTGCGCCTGTCGACAAGATCACCGGGCCGGGCAACGCCTTTGTCGCGGCAGCCAAGAGGCGGGTGTTTGGGAAGGTGGGGATCGACATGATCGCGGGCCCGTCCGAGATCCTCGTGATCGCAGACGCCGACAACGATCCGGCCTGGATCGCAACAGACCTGTTGAGCCAGGCCGAACATGACGAAAGTGCGCAATCGATCCTCATCACGACGGATACGGCCTTCGGGCAGGCGGTTGCCGCCGAGGTCGACGCGCAGCTCGGAACCCTCGAACGACGCGCAATCGCTGGCCCAAGCTGGCGCGATTACGGCGCGGTCATCACGGTGCGCGATCTTGATGAGGCCGTGGCGCTCACCGACCGCATCGCGCCTGAGCACCTTGAGCTTTGCACGGCAGATGCCGAAGGCCTTTCGGATCGTATCACCCATGCGGGTGCAATCTTTATCGGCGCCTGGACCCCGGAAGCCATCGGCGACTATGTCGGTGGCCCAAATCACGTGTTGCCCACGGCGCGGTCTGCGCGCTTCTCGTCGGGCTTGTCTGTCCTCGATTTCATGAAACGCACCACGTTGGCACGGATGACGCCCGAGGCGCTGAAGGCCATTGGACCGGCCGCCGAAACCCTCGCGATCTCTGAAAGTCTCGAGGCGCACGGTCTCAGCGTCCGGGCGCGGCTTGACCGCCTCAACGAGTAGGGGCGCCACCCCCACGAACGAGCCACTGCGCCACCCTCGCCTCATCGGGCGGCCATCCTAAGTTGAGGGTGAGAGGGGGTGCCCATGGATCATGATTTCAGCGAACCGCCTGACGCGACATCTGCCGTGCAGCAGGCCAAAGCATTTTTGCGCAAGACGCGCCATTGTACCGTCGGCGGCAGCGATCTGCCTCTCGCGTCCATGGTGACAGGAGCGCCGCTCGTCTACCTTGAGACTGTGCCGGAAGACGACGTGGACGTGGTCATTGGCGATCTCGCAATGATGTGTGCGCCGCGCGCGTTGAGCGCGGATGAGGCCGCCCAAACCTCCAAACGCTACATCATGCGCCACGGCGGACCCTCCGCGGACGGGAAATACGTGGCGCTCATGCCGAAATCCGCATCGCTTTCCGGCCAAGTGCTTGAGGTGGAAGACCTCCTGACAGCGGGAGAAGGACCGCTCATGGCCTACGAACGCCGCGCGGTGGACCATATGAATGATGACCACGTCGACGCTGTCAAAAGCTACGCCCAGACGCTCCTTGGCGCTGAAGCGGGCGAGTGGCGTCTTGCCTCGCTCGATATGGATGGCCTCGATCTCGTGCGGTGCGATGCATCGGGCATCGCGCACCGCAGGCTCTGGTTTCACCCGCCGCTCGCGGACCCTGAGGCGATCAAATCGAAGCTCGTGGAGCTGGCAGCCGCAGGCCGCGCGAGCTAGCGAGCTCTGGGTGCTCGTAGGCGTCTGGGTAGGGCATCGGGTGGAAGGGCCCGAGCGGGATCGTCCCGTTCCATGAGCGGCCAAAGTACCCTTGCCGACAATGAATGAGGGAGCCTGCAGCGGCCACCCCCGGCAGCGCGTAGACCCGGCAGAGCCAACGCCAGAGATTTGGATAATCGAGCATGCGCGCGCCGTTCAACTTCATGCGCACATAATACACAGGGTCGTGGCGGTAGAGCGTGGGAAAGAGCCGGAGATCGGCCTCCGTAAATCGCTCCCCGGTGAGAAACGGCCTGTCACTGAGGCGCTCTTCCAGACGCGCCAAGGTAGCGAAGTACCCCTCAAACGCAGAGGCATAGACCGCTTGATCGGAGGAAAAGCCTGCCTTGTAGGCACCATTGTTGATCTGGGTGTAGATTTCTTCGTTGAGCGCGTCGATCTCGCCCCTGAGCTCCGCGGGGTAGAGGGCCGCCGCGCGCCCACCCAGCGCCTCGGAATGGGCGTCGAGCATACGAATGATCTCCGCACTTTCGTTGGAGACGATCCTGTGGGCTACCTTGTCGTAGAGGATCGGTACGGAGCGCTCGTTGGACCCCTCTTGCCGGTAGATCTCAACAGCCAGACGAAGACCCTTACCAGTGGCGGTTTCGCTCGTGCATTCCGGCAAGGTCGCCCCTGTCAGCGAGGCGACCTTGTCCGGCGCAAACTGCCATAGACCCTCTCCTTCCGGATCGTCGGCATCTGTTCGGTTGGGGAAGGCCACGTTCATCGTAATGGCCTCTTCAAGGCCGAGAACCGCCCGCGCCAGCGTCACGCGGTGGCACCAAGGGCAGTTGAGCGCGACAAAGAGGTGATAGCGCCCGGGTTCCGGAGGAAAGTCGGGATCTCCGATCGAATGGCGGTGGGCACTTATGCCCCGCACAAACTCACCCCTGGCGCGCCGTGCGGCGGCGTCTGTTTGGCTTTCTTCTGTCGCGATCTTGCTCATGGCGTTGAACGTAACGGCAGATTTGGCCCTGCCCACTCTCTAGATCGCTCCTTGTCTGTGCGCGGGTGCAGGGTGGGCTGGCGAGGCCCAGAACACCGTGCTAGGCCGCGTTCAATGACACGGATCATCCATATCGCGCTCGATGATGCGGGCCTGCCTCCGCCCACGCCCGAGATTGAGCAGGAGCGCAAGGTCGCCATCTTTGACCTTATGGAGGATAACAGCTTTGTTTTGCCGCCCCGCGAGGGCCGCGAGATGCCGCCGGGCCCCTATCGCCTCGCGCTTTCGATCCGCGACAAGCGCCTTGTGTTCGAGGTCAGCACTGAGGCCGAGGAGCCCGCCGCGCAGTTCCTGTTGTCTCTGAGCCCGTTCCGGCAGGTGGTGAAAGACTACTTCAGTATCTGCAAAAGCTACTTTGAGGCCGTCAAAACGCTGCCCCCCAGCCAGATCGAGACCATCGATATGGCACGACGCGGGATCCACAACGAAGGGGCCGACGTGCTGAAGGAACGGCTCGAAGGCAAAGCCGAGGTGGATCATGACACGGCGCGCCGCCTCTTCACGTTGATCTGCGTTCTGCATTTCGGGGGGTAGAGGTGCCTGAAGAGCTGCCCCAGTCGGTTCTCTTTTGCTGCGATCACAACGCAGTCCGGTCCCCCATGGCCGAAGGGCTCATGAAGAAATTCTACGGCACCTCGGCCTACGTCCAATCCGCGGGCGTGCACAACGACCTGGAGATTGACGGCTTTTCCATCGCCGTCTGCCAGGAGATGGGGGTAGAGCTTTCGCGTCACCGCTCGCGCAGTTTCGACATGATGGAGCAATGGGGCGATGACCTCTCAAGCTTTGACATCGTGATCGCGCTGAGCCCAGCAAGCCAGCGGCGCGCGCTTGAGCTCACACGCTACTTCCACCTGACGGTGGAATATTGGCCGATCCTCGATCCGACGGGCCTCGGGGAGACACGCGACGCCAAGCTTGAAAGCTATCGGCAGGCCCGCGATCAGATTGCCGAGCGCCTCAAGGCGAAGTGGGGCGCGCCCTTGGCGGAGGCGTGACCCGGTCGACCACACCCAGCCTTCATTGAGTAGACTGAACAAAGCCCGACTGGCGTCCCGTATTGCCGCTTCTCTTCGGTGGCGCTAGCAGGTGGCATGGCATCGAACGCCCCCTCCCTTGAGATCGAAATTCTGGAAGGCGCGCGCCTGACCGCGTGTTTGGAGCATCTGGCACAGCTCAGGATCGAGGTCTTTCGCGACTGGCCCTATCTCTACGAGGGGAACATGGCCTATGAGGCTGCGTATCTCTCCGCCTACACACAGCCTGGGGCCCTGTGCGTGGCGGTCTGGCGGGGCGACACCATGGTGGGGGCCTCCACCGGTGCTCCGATGTCGCAACATGCTGAGGATTTCGCTGCCGCACTTCCGGCTGACTGGCCGGTTGAAGAGACGTTTTACTGCGCGGAGTCCGTCCTTTTGAGTGGCTATCGGGGCAGGGGCCTCGGCCACCGTTTCTTTGATCTCCGCGAAGCCCATGCGCGCAGCCTCCACCTGACGCGTGCCGTCTTTGCCAGCGTCGTCCGCCCCAGCGACCACCCTGCACGCCCGCCCGAATATCGCCCACTCGATGCGTTCTGGAGGGCGCGCGGATATGCACCGCTGCCAGGTGCGGTGGCCCAGTTTCCGTGGAAAGACTTGGGGGAGGCGCAAGAGACGCCTAAGCCACTGCAGATCTGGGGGAAGAACCTGTGAAGATCGCCGCCGCCGCCTACCGGATGGAAGAGCTTCCAAGCCTTGAGGCCTATGCCGAGAAACTGGAAAGCTGGGTTGCGGGCGCAGACGCTGACCTCGTGATCTTTCCCGAATACGCAGCCATGGAACTCGCCACCATCACGGGCCGCGCGGGTGATCTGCAGGCGGCAATAGACGCGGTTACGGAGCTTCAGGACGAGGTCGCTGCAATCCACGCGGACTTGGCTCACCGTTATGGTCGCTACATCCTCGCGGCTTCAGGCCCGGTGCGTGCGGGTGGCGGTTCTGTCAATCGCGCGCGGCTCTTTGGACCCGCGGGCGATCATGTTGCCCAAGACAAACAGATCATGACGCGGTTTGAACGCGAAACCTGGGGCATTTCGCCGGGCGGTCCGCTTGAGGTGATCGAGACCCCACACGCCACGGTAGGTATCCTCATTTGCTATGACGCGGAGTTCCCGCTTCTTGCGCGCGCGCTCTGCGAGGCCGGTGCGGATGTCCTTCTTGTGCCGTCCTGCACCGACAGTCGCCAAGGCTGGTCGCGGGTGCGCGTCGGGGCGATGGCCCGCGCGCTCGAAAACCAGTGCATTACCGTGCAGGCGCCAACGGTAGGAGACTGCCCCTGGTGCGCGGCCGTGGATGAAAACTACGGCTCTGCGGCGATCTATGCCCCGCCTGACGGCGCGTTTCCCGACAGCGGCATCTTGAGTGAGAGCCTCGCAGATACGCCCGGATGGGCACGCGCAGAGATCGATATCGAGGATCTTCGACGTGTCCGGCAGACCGGCTCACAGTTAAACGCCAGCGATTGGAGCGCCCAGACACCCCGGCTCACGGCTTTGTCCCGTAGCGCTCTCGGCTGAATTCCCTTGAAAACCGCCCAAGGGCACCGCATATCGCAGCAGGCCCGCGACCCGCGCGGGACAGTTTAAGGAGAGACCATGGCCAAGGAAGAACCACTCGAATTTCCCGGTGTCGTTAAGGAACTCCTGCCGAACGCGACATTCAGGGTCGAGCTGGAAAACGGCCATGAGATCGTCGCCACGATGGCAGGCAAGATGCGAAAGAACCGGATCCGCGTGCTCACGGGGGACAAGGTGCAGGTGGAGATGACCCCCTACGACCTCTCCAAGGGGCGGATCAATTACCGCTTCAAGTAAGCCCGCCGGGCGTCACTCGGCTTCGGATCATTCCATGACGCTCATTCTCGGCTCTGGCTCTCCGCGTCGGCGCGAGCTCCTTGGCGTTCTTGGACTTGAGGCCGATGACATCCGTGCGCCCGACATCGATGAAACACCTTTGAAGGGCGAGCTGCCGCGCACCTACTGTCGGCGTGTCACGCGCGCCAAGGCCGACGCGCTCCACGCCGCGCCGGGAGAGGTTATCTTGTGCGCAGATACCACCGTGGCGCTCGGGCGGCGGATCATGGGAAAGGCAGCGGACCGCGACGAGGCGCAGGCGTTTCTTGAGCGTCTGTCCGGACGTCGGCACGAGGTCATCACCGCAGTTGCCGTCAAAACCGCAGAGCAAACCTGGCTACGGGACATTGTCAGCCAAGTGCGCGTGAAGCGGTTGAGCCCGGCAGAGATCGAGGCCTATCTCGATACAGGCGACTGGGAAGGCAAAGCAGGCGCCTACGGCATCCAAGGGCCGGCGGGTGCATTTATCCCTTGGATTTCAGGATCTTACCCCGCGATCATGGGCCTACCACTGGTGGAGACGGCCCATCTCTTGCGGGCCGCTGGGCTGCCTGTGATGGGTGTCTCATGAAGGGCCGTCTCATCGCACTCGACCATTGGGACGGGCGCGAAGCCGCGGCGCTCTTGGTGGATGGGCGCCTCGAGGATCTCCTGCTCGAGCCCCGGGAGTCACTTCGTCTTGGCACCATCATCCGCGCCCGCGTTGAGCGCCCACTCAAAGGGCAGGGGGGTGTCATCGTCTCCTGGCCCGGCGGGGAAGGTTTCCTGCGTCGCGCCAAGGGTCTGACGCCCGGCGCGCTCATTCTCGTTCAGGTGTCCGGTTACGCCGAGCCGGGTAAAGCACAACCGGTCACGGACCGCCTTCTGCTCAAAAGCCGCTATGTGATCGTCACGCCGGGATCCCCCGGCCTCAACATCTCCCGCGCCATCAAGGACGATGATCGTCGCGATGCGCTCAAGGGTGTGGCGCTTGAGGGGATGGATGGAAGCGCGCCGGATGTCGGGCTCATTGTGCGCAGCGCCGCGGCGCAGGCCGACGATGCTGACATCCTCGATGATATCTCAGCGATGCGAGCCGCTTTTGAAGAGCTTCCGCAAGGGGATGCACCAAGCATTCTGGCCGAGGGTGATGGCCCCCACCTGATCGCATGGCGTGAATGGACCGAGCCCGCTCAGGTGGAAACGCAAAATGGCAGCTTCACCGATCTTGACGTCATCGACAGCATTGAAGCTGCGTTTTCACCGGAGGTGTCGCTTGGCCCGCATTCTATGGCGATTGAGCCGACGCGCGCTCTTGTGGCCGTGGACGTGAATACGGGAAGTGATCTCAGCCCGGCTGCCGCGCTGAAGGCCAATCTCGCCGCAGTGAAAGACCTGCCGCGACAGCTCCGCATCCGCGGCCTCGCGGGCCAGATCACGATTGATTTCGCTCCCCTCTCGAAGCGGGACCGACGGCAGGTGGAAACAGCACTTCGCGCCGCGTTCAGGGCCTGCCCCGTTGAGACAGAAGTCATCGGCTGGACACCTCTCGGGCATATGGAACTCAAGAGAAAACGAGAACGCCCGCTGCTGCGCCGGGCAACGTGACCCAGCTGGATCGACGCTCCCGAAAGGACCCTGACGATGTGCCCGATTTGCCAAGCCGAACCAGATACCAAGTACAGGCCCTTCTGTTCCCGGCGCTGCGCAGACATCGATCTCGCGCGGTGGATGGGCGGGAGATACAGCGTCCCCGGGACCGACGGTGAAGCCGACCCCGAGCTGCAAGACCCCAAGCGGCGCGACAACTAGCGTCGCACTATTCTCGTGCGTCTTAAGGGATTTGGCGGGGCTCTCAGGCCACCCTTGGCCAACGTCCTGCTCTGTCTCACGAGACGCAGATAAATGACCAGTTGCCCCTAGACACTATGTGAGCCCTCTACTATCCCCTCGCTACCCAGCGGAGCCGAGCTCCGAATCCCGTGCCCGGGTAGCTCAGGGGTAGAGCAGTGGATTGAAAATCCTCGTGTCGGTGGTTCGATTCCGCCCCCGGGCACCAACAAAACAACCTGTTGGATTCTAACAAAAAATAGCATGCTTCAGAGTGGGAGTTGCGCCTATCTGACGGTAAAGTGCTGTACTATAAAGCCCCAAAAACGACCCAAAATGTATTCTTTGTCGAACTGATTGGCGAGTCAAACGTGAGTCAGTGCGCGCACGCCCGAGTGGCGTCTTTTCTTGGATTCGCGCCCATGTAGGTGCGCAGTCGAGTTGGAGGCACAGCAACCCCACGTTTGGCCACTCTGTTGATATTCTTGAGCGAGATGCTTACGTCGTAAGCGTGTGCAAGCGGAGCGCATTGCGCTGGTTCCCCTTGCGGCGATCAAACTTAAAGCACGGGTCACTGTACCCAGAATTTGCTATCTCTAAACTGCGTTTAGGGTTCTAAACTGTGAAATTATTACGCCCGCACACGCGGAAAAGATGATCATATCACTGAACCGAAAAATGATCCACT
>JBCBME010000049.1:0-11095 GCA_039822945.1 Pseudomonadota bacterium | reverse complement strand
CTTTGCCTTTCCACGGCCGCTTCTATCGCGGCCCGATTGCAACCTGTCCTTCTCCGGCCTCAAAACAGCCGTTCTACGGGCGCGGGACGAGGCAGTCGCGCGGGACGGCGGTCTGCGCCGCACTGTGCAAGCCGATCTCGCCGCGTCATTTCAGGCGGCTGTGGTCGACATTCTCACCCAGAAGACCGCGCGCGCTTTGACGCTCTACCTCGATGCCGCACCCGTTGAACCCACGATCGCGGTGGCGGGCGGCGTGGCGGCAAACGGGCCGATCAGAGAGGCTTTGGCGGCCTTGGCCCAAGAGAAAGGTGTGGCCTTTACTGCACCGCCACTGTCGCTCTGCACCGATAACGCCGCGATGATCGCGCATGCAGGCGGGCTTCTTTTTGAGGCGGGTCAGCGGGACGGGATGGACCTGTCCGCGCGCCCCCGCTGGCCGCTTGATCAGTCACAGCCCGCACTTCTCGGGTCGGGAAAAAAGGGGGCCAAGGCGTGATCGCGATCCTTGGCGCGGGGGCGTTCGGGGCTGCACTGGCGCTTGCCCTGGAGGGCGAGGTGAAGCTTTGGGGCCGCGGCCTTTCCAGCGGTGCCCGCTGCGCGTCGCGCCTGCCCGGCCACGGGTTTCCCGAGCGCGTGACAGTCGCGGCCTCCCCTTCGGAGGCGCTCTCTGGGGCAGATCTGATCCTGCTCGCTGTCCCCATGAAGGCGTTGCGAGAAACGGCTGCACACCTAATGGAAGCGAACGCGCCAGTGATTGCTTGCTGCAAGGGGATCGACCCGGAGACGGGCCTTGGGCCAGCACGGCTTTTGCGAGAGCTTGGCGTCCCGAATGCGGGCTTATTGACCGGGCCGAGCTTTGCCAGCGACATCGCGCAGGGCCTGCCCACGGCGCTCACGCTCGCGTTGGCAGACGGCGCTGAGGTGCAACGGAGCCTGAGCGGACGGACACTGCGCCTTTACCGCACGGGCGACGTGGTGGGGGCAGAGCTCGGCGGGGCGCTGAAGAACGTGCTCGCCATCGCCTCGGGCGCGGTCATCGGGGCGGGGCTTGGGCAAAGCGCGCAGGCCGCCATCCTTGCGCGCGGCTTCCGGGAGCTGCGCGACATCGCGGAGCGCGAAGGGGCGGAGACGCAAACCCTAATGGGTCTCTCAGGCATGGGGGACCTCATGCTCACCGCCTATTCGAGCCAAAGCCGCAACTTTCGCTATGGCCATGCCCTCGGCCGTGGGGAGGTCTTTGGCGAAGATGCGACCGTTGAGGGCGTGTTCACCGCGCGCGCCGTCGCGCTTCTGGCAGAGCGCCACGGGCTCGATCTGCCGGTGCTTGCGATGACGCAAAGCTTGATTTCCGGCGACGTGACGATCACACGCGCAGTCGATCTGCTCATGACCCGCCCGCTCAAGGAGGAATAGATGCTCGTAGCCCTGACCGCCCGTGACAAGCCCGGCGCCCTCGAGATCCGCAAGGAGAACCGCGCCGCGCATCTGGATTACCTCAACAGCACGGGCGTCGTGCGCATGGCTGGCCCCCTCCTCGACAGCGACGGGGAGATGTGCGGCTCCCTCATCGTACTCGATGTGGTGGACATGGTGGAGGCCACCCGCTGGGCCGCCGCAGACCCCTATGCCAAGGCAGAACTCTTTGAGACGGTCACGCTCGATCCCTGGAAAAAGGTCATCGGGTGATGCGCTACTGGCTTTTCAAATCCGAACCCTCCACCTGGAGCTGGGACCAGCAGGTCGCCAAGGGCGACGCTGGCGAGGAATGGGACGGTGTGCGCAACTACCAGGCGCGCAACCTCATGCGTGAGATGAAGGTGGGCGACCGCGGCTTTTTCTACCACTCACAAACGGAGAAGGCCGTGGTGGGGATCGTTGAGGTGATTGCCGAGAGCCATCCCGATAGCACCACCGACGATGACCGCTGGGAGTGCGTGGATATCAAGGCCGTCGGGCCGCTCGCGCCCGTCACGCTCGACCAGATCAAAGGCGATGAGCGGCTAGCGGAAATGGTGCTCGTGAAGAATTCCCGCCTCTCCGTGCAGCCGGTGACCGAGGCAGAGTGGGAGATCATCGTCTCCCTCGGTGGCGGCTGATCCGTGGACTTGATTGAAATCCCCGCCCGTCCGATGCTGACACGCATCGGAACAAGGAGGGACCCATGGAGTTCATCAACGTCCTCGTGGCGGGCATCGCCGGATTTGTCTTCGGGGCGGTCTGGTACACGATCTTCGCGAAACCGTGGATGGCTGAGTCAGGGGTTGAGGTCGTGGACGGCAAACCCGCCAACCAATCCGACCCCAAGCCCTACATCATCGGCATTGTCGCAGCCGTCGTGGTTGCCGGAATGATGCGCCACATCTTCGCCGGGGCGGGCATCGAAGGTGCGCTCCGCGGGCTTTTCTATGGTGCGGGCCTCGGCGCGTTCATCTCTGCACCCTGGCTGGCGACAAATTACGGCTTCGCGGGGCGGTCGAACGCGCTCATCGGGATCGATGCGGGGTATGCCATCGGCGGCTCCGCGGCGGTCGGGCTGGTGCTCAATCTCTTCTGAGACGCAAACGGGCGAGGACCTCCCGGCCCTCGCCCGCTTGTGATTTCACTATTGGCGCTGCCTCTCGGGCTGCGTCATAGAGCTTAGCCGTAAACGGCTTCTTTGCCGAAATGCTTGGTGAGCATGTAGTAGACCACGGCGCGGTACTTGTTACGCTCTGAGCGGCCGTAGGTTTCGATGACGGAGTTGATTGCGTCCATCAGCTCGGGCCCGTCGCTCAGGCCAAGCTTTTTCATGAGAAAGTTGGTCTTCACCGTCTCAAGCTCGCCCTCTTGCGTGGCGGCGACGGTGGAGGCGTCTGCGTTGTAGATCGCCGGGCCGCAGCCGATGGTGACCTTTGTGAGGAGGTCCATGTCTGGCTCCATCCCGCACTTGTTTCTGAGATCATCTGCGTATTGCGCAATCAGCTCGTCCCGTTTTCCCATGTGTCCCTCCTGTCCTGCTGGACTTTGTCTATTGTGGCTCAGCGCGCGAGCGCTGCGAGAGGTTAATCATAGCTGCCCTGCGCGACAAAGAAGAAATCCAACGCCTCAGCGTCGACATATTCTACCACCTCTGACTTGGAATGGGTCTGCGGTTGATCCTTCAGGAGGAATGTCAAGTTTCGGCAGCAGCCGACTACTTGCCAGTGATGAAACCCTGGATGTAAACATTATTTCTATGTATTTACAAACCCAGAGGATTTGTTATATTCTTGTCATGAAAGTGTCTAAACCTGGGGAGGTTAGGATGAACAAGGAAAAACTGTTGATCATCGCAAGTATTGCAACTGTCTTATCCTGCGTAATTGTTACTCTCTGGTTCGGCCTTGCCATCGCCGGAGTACTGTAATGACGCAAGACACAAGTGAGACCGTTCGACTAACGGACGTAATCATGAATCTTGCTCGCAGACAGGGCTTTAAGACTCAAGAAGAACTCGCGAGTAGCGCAGGCATTAAACAGTCCTATTTGAGCCTTATCGGCTCGGGAAAAAGACCGCTTACCAATACCGTTGCGTGTGATCTTGCACCCATACTCAAGGTAGAGGTTGAGCCTCTGCTCTCTGTTGCAAAACAGTTTGGGGCAGAGGGGTCGTCGCTGCCTGTAACGTTCTTTACAGCTCAAATAACAAAAGAAAACGAGATCGATGGTCTGATCGGCACTCCCTCAAGAGCTCTTCTAAGACAGGATATCGAAAGCATCTTTGGAGCCACCGGCAGCTCAGAAGTTCGGCTTTTTGGTTCAGCTGAACCTTGTTGGATTAAGAACTTTGACATCGACCGGCTCGACAATCACACATATGACGCGGTCGCGAGTTATGGCACCGATGTTTTGGGGACGAGAGTAGAGTTCATATCAGATACTCTCACCATCCAACCATCACAGACAGTGTTGCTGTCAACAGAAGAAGAGTTTCTTATGCCAAGCTGGTTGCTGGTTGATGTGCATCCCCCAGCAAGCTTAGCAAAGAAGTATTTGCTAACCAGTGGTGGGCCAATCATTGATCCAGTCACCTTTGAAGGCCCGCTCAAAATTTTAGTTAGCAACCCAAACGTGGAGCCTGTTGAAATAAGCCGAAGACAACCCATCGCGAGCCTTCGGTTTACTCTTCTTATGCCCGGAAATTAGTAGCGGTAGTGCTCGGGCTTGAAGGGGCCCTCGACCGTCACGCCGATGTAATCCGCCTGGCTTTTGTCGAGCGAGGTGAGCTTGACGCCGATCCGGTCGAGATGGAGGCGGGCCACTTTCTCATCAAGCGCTTTGGGCAGGATGTAGACGTCGTTCTGGTAGGCCTTGCCGTTCGTCCAGAGCTCGATCTGCGCGAGCACCTGGTTGGTGAAGGAAGCAGACATCACGAAGGACGGGTGGCCCGTGGCATTGCCGAGGTTCAACAGACGCCCCTCGGAGAGCAGGATGATGCGATTGCCCGAGGGCATCTCGATCATGTCCACCTGTTCCTTGATGTTCGTCCACTTGTGGTTCTTGAGCGAGGCCACCTGGATCTCGTTGTCGAAGTGGCCGATGTTGCCGACGATCGCCATGTCCTTCATCGCGCGCATGTGCTCGATGCGGATGACGTCCTTGTTGCCGGTGGTGGTGATGAAGATGTCGGCGTCGAGGTTTTCCTCGAGCAGCACCACCTCGAAACCGTCCATGGCGGCCTGAAGCGCGCAGATCGGATCGACCTCGGTCACTTTCACACGGGCGCCTGCGCCACGCAGCGAGGCGGCGGAGCCTTTGCCCACGTCGCCATAGCCCATCACGACGGCGACCTTGCCTGCCATCATCGTGTCCGTGGCGCGGCGGATCCCGTCGACGAGGCTTTCCTTGCAGCCGTACTTGTTGTCGAACTTCGACTTCGTGACGCTGTCATTGACGTTGATCGCGGGGAACGGAAGCTCGCCGTTCTTCTTGAGCTCATAGAGGCGGTGGACGCCGGTGGTCGTCTCCTCGCTGACGCCCTTGATCTGATCCCGGATCTTGGTGAACCAGCCGGGGCTCTGCTCCATCCGCTTGGCGATCTGCTTTTTGATCACCTCTTCCTCTTCGGATTGCGGGACGGGGATGATGTCCTCGCCCGCTTCAGCGCGAGCGCCAAGGAGGACGTAGAGCGTCGCGTCACCGCCATCGTCGAGGATCATGTTGGGGCCGTCTTCGAACTGGAAGGAGCGGTCGAGGTAATCCCAGTGCTCCTCGAGCGTTTGGCCTTTGACGGCAAAGACCGGCACGCCGGCCTCGGCGATCGCGGCCGCGGCGTGATCTTGCGTGGAGAAGATGTTGCAGGACGCCCAGCGGACATCCGCGCCCAGCGCGGTCAGCGTCTCGATCAAGACGGCGGTCTGGATGGTCATGTGCAGCGAGCCCACGATGCGTGCACCGGTGAGCGGCTTTGCCTCGCCATACTCCTGACGCGCGGCCATGAGGCCCGGCATCTCCGTCTCAGCGATGTCGAGCTCTTTGCGGCCGTAGCCGGCGAGAGCGATGTCTTTGACGACGTAATCTTTGGCCATGGGGCGCTCCATTGCTTGTTTGGCGTGCCCTTAACACCGGGTCTTGCGCCTCGCAATGCGGCAGCCGATCACGCAGGCTGACCGTGTGGGAAGGGCTGTAAAAATGCAAAAGGACGCCCCGCAAAGGGCGCCCTTTCTGCTCGACGTCTAAGTTTTCAGCCGGGGATGCCCAGCGGCAGGAGGTTCCGGTCTATCCAGTCTGTGCCTGCTGCCACGATGCAGGAGGTGCCATCGGCCTGCGTGATGATGATCGACCAGGTCTTTTCGCTTTTGGAGACGAAAACCTCGAGAAGCGCTGCACCGCCGTGGATGCCGCCGCTGACGGGCTCTTCGCCATGGTTGATGGCAAGGGCTTGGGCCACCTGCTCGCGGGGGGCGCAAAGATCCGATTGTGTTTGCGCGGTGGCGTCGAGCGGCAACATGAGAAACGAGGCGCCCGTAAGCGATGCACATGAGACGAATTTCTTCATTGGTGGCTCCGATTATTGTGGGCTGTGCCAGTCGGCCCGGTCCTGTTTTTTCTTCTTCCCTCCCGCCTCAGGTAGGCCAACGGACGGCAATATCCCGAGAAAGTTCCCCTCGGCGTGCGCACGGCCTGTGCGTCGGGCGAGAATCGCCTAATCTTTCAGCCGTCCAATTTGGGGCACGTTGCGTTGCCCGATGTGTTGAAGGAGCGTTTCCATGGCCACCCAACCCCGTGCCTGGCAGCGCATGCTCTCGGGGCGCAGGCTCGATCTGCTGGATCCAACACCTATGGACATCGAGATCGAGGATATCGCCCATGGCCTCGCCTTCGTGGCGCGCTGGAATGGTCAGACGTCGGGCGACTACGCTTACTCCGTGGCCGAGCATTCGATCCTTGTGGAGGAGATCTACACTCGTCTGGAGCCGCAGGCCCCGCCGAAATGGCGTTTGGCGGCACTTTTGCACGATGCCCCGGAATACGTGATCGGTGACATGATCTCGCCGGTGAAGGCCGCGGTGGGGCCCGGATATGGAGAGCTTGATGTGCGGCTCACAGCCGCGATCCACATCCGTTTTGGCCTGCCAGCCGCGATCCCGAAAAGCGTCAAGCAGCAGATCAAACGCGCCGACAAGATCAGTGCCTATCTCGAGGCAACCCAACTGGCGGGCTTCAACGCCGTGGAAGCCACGAAGTTCTTTGGCCGTCCTCGGCCCGAGATCACAGAGGGTCTCATTCTTACACTGCGCCCGCCTCTGGACGTGCGCCGCGCCTTTGTGAGCCGTCACGAGGTGCTTTTGGATCAAATGGTGTAGAACACGACCTGGATGGGCGTTGATCGCCGCCCGGGTGGCCAGTAGTCTTGTGCCAAACCGCGCAGACGCGGACGGAGCAGGAGACAAGCCTTGGCCAAAGCGAGAGTTATGGTGCTCGACGCCTTCGCAAAACGCGGTGTGGGTGCGGAAATCGGTGTCTTTAAAGGGCGGTTTTCACGGATGCTGCTCAAGCACACCAAGCCCAAGAAGCTCTACCTTATCGATCCGTGGGAGAACTTTGACGATCCCGGTCTCGCTGACGCGTGGTACCACAAGAGCGCCGAGAACGACATGGAAGCGCACTACACCCGCGTAACTGAGCGGTTCGCCAATCAGATCGAAGCGGGCCAGGTGTCGATCCTGCGGGGCAAGACGGTGGATGTGGCCGATGAGATCGCGGATCAGTCTCTCGATTATGTCTACATCGATGGCGATCACCGGTTTGAGGCGGTTGCGGCCGATCTTGAAGTGGCCGCCCAAAAGATCATGCCGGGCGGGCTCATCGCGCTCGACGACCATCACCTGCGCGGCTGGTGGGGCGATGGCGTGGTGCGGGCCGCTTGCGAGTTTCTGGGCAAGTATTCGGCCACGATGCAGATCCACACCTGCATCGACCGTCAGCTCATCATCAAGCGCCGTGTGATTTCGCAGGAAGACGAGGCTGTGCGCGAGGCTGCAAAGCTCGCCGCTGCCTGACGCGCACTAGTGCTGCCGGGGATCGTTCGGCAGGTCATCGGCGATATAGGTCTCGATAATTTCCTCGAAGCGCTCTTCGGCCTGAAAGCCCAGCGCGGTGGCGCGTGCTGCGTCAAATGTCTCGGGCCAGCCTTTGACGATGTTCATGACCGCCTCGTCCGGGCGGGGCTTGATCCGAGCCACGGCGTCTGAGCCTGCAACGCGGCCCAACGCTTCGATCTGTTCGGCGACGGTGACGCTCACCCCCGGCAGATTGAGCGAACGCCGCCCGCCCAACGCATCCGTCTCTATTCCAGCGGCATGGCGCAGAAATCGGGCCGCAGATCGCGGGGAGGCATGGGTGTGGCGCACGGTGTCGGGGACAGGCAGCGCCCCCTCCTCCCCATTCAGGGGCTCGCGGATAATGCCAGAGAAAAATGAGGATGCCGCAGCATTGGGTTTGCCGGGGCGCACGCAAATCGTGGGCAGGCGGAGGCTCAGCCCGTCGACAAATCCCTTGCGGCTGAAATCCTGCAAAAGCGTCTCGCACACCGCCTTTTGCGCGCCGTAGCTCGTTTGGGGTGAGCTGAGGAAGACATCGCTGATGGCGTCAGGATAGGGCCCGCCAAAGACCGCGATTGACGAGGTGAAGATGACCCGCGGTCGGTAAGTGCCGCCGCTCGCCTCGTGTTCGGCTCTGAGCGCCTCAAGGAGGTGCCAAATGGGCCATAAATTGACGCTCCAACCCTTCTCGAAATCCGCCTCGGCCTCCCCCGAGACGACGGAGGCGAGCTGGTAGATGATGTCGAAACGGGCCTTGGCGATCTGCTCTGCCGCGCCCGGATCTGCAAAATTACGCACCTCGGAGGCCGTTACAGACGCAGCAACCGATGGGAACCCAAGGTCGTGGGCGTGGATCTCGCTCGGCGCGCCGCCCGGCAGACCCTCCTCCAGCAAAAGATGGGCGAGCTTCTGGCCCACCATGCCGCCACCGCCCAGGATCAGTACCCGCATGCCATGCCTCTTTACCGCCGCGTTCCCGGCTGTAGGCTAGCGCAGCGATGGCGAGAAAGGGAGGTCTCATGGCGCGACTGGAAGGAAAGCGGGTCTTTGCGACGGCCGCGGGACAAGGCATCGGGCGCGCCAGCGTTCTGGCCATGGCTGCCGAGGGTGCGGAGGTGATGGCCACCGATATCGACGAGGCGGCCCTCTCAGAGCTCGATGGTATGGACACCGCGCGCCTTGATGTGCGCGACGACGCGGCGATCCAAGAGGCGATCACAGCGTTTGAGCCCGATGTGCTCTTCAACTGTGCGGGCTTTGTGCATCACGGCTCTGTCCTCGATGCGACCGACGCGGACTGGGCCTTTGCCATGGAGATCAACGTGCAGGCGATGTTCCGGACGATCCGCGCCGCGCTCCCCGGGATGCTCGCGCGCAAGCAGGGCTCTATCATCAACATGGCGAGCGCCGTGGGCTCCATCATGGGTGCCCCCAACCGATTTGTGTACGGTGCAACGAAGGCCGCCGTGGTGGGGCTCACGAAATCCGTTGCGGTCGACTTCGTCAAAGACGGGATCCGCTGCAATTGTATTTGCCCCGGCACGGTGGAGAGCCCGTCCTGGCATGAGCGGGTCAAGGCGCTGGGCGAAAGCATGGGGAGCTATGATGCCGCGCTCGAAGCGTTTGTGTCACGCCAGCCCATGGGCCGCGTCGCCACACCAGAGGAAATCGCGGCGCTCGTGGTTTATCTGGCCTCGGACGAAAGTGCCTTCATCACCGGCCAGCCCCACGTTATCGACGGCGGGTGGTCAGGCTGAGGCAGAACGAAAGGACACGGCATGAAACTCCTGCGATACGGGGCCCCGGGCGCCGAGAAACCCGGCCTGCTCGACGCTGATGGCACAGTGCGCGATTTGTCGGGGGTTATCCCGGATCTGACGGGTGAGACGCTGAGCGACGCCGCTCTTGAGACGCTTTCTGCCCTCGAACCCAGCACGCTGCCGGCAGTGACGCCGGAGCGGATCGGCCCCTGTGTCGGCAATGTCGGAAAGTTCCTGTGCATCGGGCTCAACTACTCCGATCACGCGGCGGAGACGGGCGCTGCGATCCCCGAGCATCCGATCCTTTTTCACAAGGCGACCTCTGCCATCGTGGGCCCGAACGATGATGTGAGCCTGCCGCGCGGATCCGAGAGCTCTGACTGGGAGCTCGAGCTCGGCGTCGTGATTGGGACGAAGGCGAAATACGTCAGCAAGGAAGCCGCTCTCGATCACGTGGCCGGGTATTGCATCGTCAACGACGTCTCGGAACGGCACTTTCAGAACAACCTCACCGGCCAGTGGACCAAAGGTAAGAGCTGCGACACGTTCGGGCCCATCGGCCCCTATCTTGTGACAAGCGACGAGGTGCTTGACCCCCAGGCGCTCTCCATGCGGCTCGATCTGAACGGAAACCGGATGCAGACCGGGACCACCGGCACCATGATCTTTTCAGTGGCTGAAATCATCGAGCATCTATCCGGTCTCATGACGCTCCATCCCGGCGACATCATCACCACTGGCACACCACCGGGCGTGGGCCTCGGGATGAAACCGCCACTCTTCCTCAAACGAGGTGATGTGATGGAGCTCGAGATCGAGGGGCTCGGCATTCAGCGGCAAAACGTGGTGATGGACGCCTAGCGGGGAGAGCGTTTCGCGAGGATCCGCTGCAGCGTACGGCGATGCATGTTGAGCCGCCGCGCCGTCTCAGAGACGTTGCGATCACAAAGCTCATAGACGCGCTGGATATGCTCCCACCGAACGCGGTCCGCGCTCATGGGGTTTTCCGGGGGTGGGGGGAGCTCATCTTCCTTAGCCAGAAGCGCATCGGTGATGTCGGCGGCATCGGCAGGCTTTGACAGGTAGTTGGTGGCGCCGATTTTCACGGCCGCCACTGCTGTTGCAATCGCGCCATATCCCGTCAAAACAACGATGCGGCTATCAGGCCTGCGCTCCCGCAGAACCTCAACGACGTCGAGGCCGTTGCCATCCTCAAGCCTAAGATCCACCACCGCGAATGCGGGGGGCCGGGCCGTTGCAATCGCCTTACCCGCCACAACCGAGCCCGCCTGCTCCACCTCAAACCCGCGCTTTTCCATGGCTTTTGCCAAACGGCGGAGAAACGGCTCGTCATCATCGACGAGCAAAAGCGACTTATCAGGACCTAGGTCGATGGCGGTCTCGGGCATCCGGCATCCTCGTGCATTAACTTTGCGGCTGCAGGACATATGAGCCAAATGCCGCGCACGTCAATCACGTGAGCCTCGCAGGGCTTGTGAGGTCAAGGTGTTAGGCGAGGGTGTTCACCACGCAATGGACCTGTTCGGCCATCTGTTCGGGGGTCATGTCACGGCGGAAAAAGGTCACAAATCCTTCCTCCGGATCCATGAGATAGGTCAGCGTGGAATGATCCATCAGGTAAAAATCGGGATCATCGCTATCGACCTTGCGGAAATAGGCCCGGTATTCGCGTGCGGCATCGGCCACCTGCTCCGGCGTGCCGGTCAGACCTGTGAGGCGAGGATGGATGTATTCGGTGAACTCCGCGAGGTA